>JACNLL010000018.1 GCA_014381545.1 Candidatus Desulfaltia bathyphila | reverse complement strand
GGGGTCGGGCCATAGGAACATATTGATATTGTGAACAAATCATTTAAATGTAGCGTCATATAAGGTCTTAAAAGGGTGTTTTTGTGATGTAAAATACCTTTTTAAGGGAAAAAGCGTATAAGAGGATGGCAAGAGCAAAAAGACATTATCTTACGGGACACGTATGGCACATCACGCGCTTAATGGATCTATTGCATATTTCAACGGTTGATTTTAGGGGATATAGGGGACATCTCAACTATTAAATTTAATTCTTGCCTGCGGGATATATTCTTCGAATTGCATGCCAAGAAAATCACGAATCCATGCCCGTCCGCCTCGCCTGAGCTCGCGATGGCGGGCAGGCTCCGGGAGCTTTTCATTCGGTATCTAAAATCAGAGGCAAAAAAGGCTTGTTGCTATTTTCCTGAAAATTGATTAGGGTATTTAAAATTACAAATTTATTAGCCATTTGGATACGGAAACAAGCTGATCTTCATCAGTTAAATTTGCTGCATTATCAAGAATACCGGTTAACAATTGTTCATATATTTCTTCTGCCATAGCTTTTTCAATCGCGGCACCAACGAAAAATGTTTTAGGTGTGAGTTTTTTTAATGAGAAAGCATTACGAATAC
Source organism: Candidatus Desulfaltia bathyphila (assembly GCA_014381545.1). Taxonomy (GTDB): domain Bacteria; phylum Desulfobacterota; class Desulfobacteria; order Desulfobacterales; family ETH-SRB1; genus Desulfaltia; species Desulfaltia bathyphila. The sequence continues at coordinate 28,228 of JACNLL010000018.1, read as the reverse complement.
GATACAATGCGGTGTTGGCTGTTTTCCAATGCTCATCTGCACCTGCCGGATCAATCCCGGCTTTCAGTTCGCCAAGAGCAATATATGAATCATGTTTAAAATGACAGGAATTTCTGTTATTTCCGAATATCATTTCTTCAGGTTCGGATTTGAAAAGGCAAAAATCAACATTTTTTCTTACGAGCGGAACTATCAGGTTATAGATTAAAGTTCTGTGTTCACCATGTGTTATCCAATTAAGTCCCTTTAAATGTAACTCAATATCAGCGTCATCTTCAGAGTATTCGATCCATTTTTTTGATTTAGAATGTAGCCAGGAATATCTTTTGCCCTGCACTCTTAATGTTGAAATCAAAGTCCGACTGAATTTCCTTTCACCCAATAAACCGGCAAGATTTCTCATGCTGCCGCCCATGGTATCACCTCTGGTTAAAAGAAAACGATAAATAAGCTCATCAATGAAATCCTTACCGGCAGGTTCGAGGAAATTTTTAATCAGATTTCTTATTGCTTCAGTTTTATCTTCTTCTGTCAAGTGGTTCAGAGCTTTGTCTGAAACACCGGCAGCAGTTAAAACTGACGAACGTATTTCAGGAATATTTAATAATTGTAAAGGTTTTTCAGCTTTTCTGGTCAGAGACTTCAGAGCTTTGGCTTCTTCAACATAAGGCGTGGCCTTTCTGTTTTTTTCCAAGGCCAGAGCAACGAAGCCTGCACGGGTTTGTTCATAAGGGGTTACCAGCGATTCAGCGGAACTCAGATGATTTTTATAACTCAGATTTTTCAATTAGGCTTTTTCCAAACATAAACACATTTTCTTAATATTTCCCGTCCGTGAGCACCCATTTGCTGACTGCTGTTTCCTTTGCCATTCGGTAATACCAGTATGTTTTCAATATTAAAACCCGCGTCTTCCGCAATTTTTGACAGAATCAGATCTACCGAAATACTTGCTCCCGCATAACGCACATTGTCATTAACCATAAAAATTATTCCGCCATTCTTTAACAGCCTGAAGCAATCCTGTATCACACAGGCCATTTCATAGAAATACCCTCTGACCATTCTGGGTATTCCGTTATTGTTAAGCTCTCCGACAGTTTTTTTGTATTCCAGATAATTTATGATTAATTGCAGCAATTCATTTTTTTCATATGATCTGACAGCCGGAGCCCAATCTCTGTTGAGATTCAAAAGGTCTTTTTCACGATTTTCCACTGTACAGCTTAACATTTTCTGACGTAAATCGGTCAGTTCCTGTTCCTGAATCCCCAACATTGCATGTTCAAGAGCGTAAGTCCGTGTATAATCGTATCGATTACAATAGGGAGGAGATGTTATAACAGCTTGATATTTCAAACTTTGAAGTTTGGGCAATAAATTCAGACAGGAATCCGAATACAGCTTTATATTTTTGTATGTAACATTTTGTTGCCGGGTATTTGCAAAGAGGTCCAATTGAATATTTGTGCCATTAAGATCATTGACAATTTCATCAAGTTTGGAAATTACAGCTTCATCAAATGTATATATTCTGCCTTTGTCAAATGTATTCTGCCCTTTTCTTCTTCCCGAACGATAATCCCAACGAAGAAACTGACCGTCTTTCCGGGTATAACTTATTGATTCCAAAATATATAATAAACAACAAAATAATATACTGCTGACATTTTCTTTCTCTTGTTTTACTGCACTTAAAAACCGGGATATGGATTTTTCAGTATTTTCAGAATAGGCGCCGGAAGTAATTCTGATACTGTTAATTTTTTCAGCAGCTTTAAACTTTTTCCATGGCAGGCTGTCCCTCCAGAATTTAATTCTGTCAACATCGTTTTGATTTAGATTACAGGCAGTTATTCTGTTTTTAATGATCTGTTGACCAACCGGTAACAGTTCAATACCTTCCGAATCATATCCGGCTTCTGACGATGCAAACAGAGTTGTCCCCGAACCTGCAAACGGGTCAAATATGATACCCTTGGGAATATTGTATTTAGACAAAAAATGCTGAACCAGAGAGACTGAAAAAGCCTCCTTGTATTTATACCATCTGTAAGCAGAGAGCTTTTTATTTGCCTGAAAACTTACAAGTTGCCTGGTCAGATTGTTGTCGATTTTTATGATACTTTGAAAATATGTAAATAGCTTCTCATCAAGAGAACAGATATTTTCTATATATTCTTCAGTATCTTTAAAGTGTTTTTTCATAATTTTGCTATATATCAAAATATTTTTCTACCGTTCATGATTATTGCCTCGAACGGCCCAGCCGGTCAGTTGTGCAAACGCATGGTTAGATGCCTTCACCAAGTATCATCTGATAAAACACTTGACCATGAGGTAGCAGTTCAAAGTATTTTTTCTCGAATTTTTCTTCCCATCCCTCCCTATCATATGTAACTGACATCACACTTATGTCACCGGGGCCAATAGTTTCGCTAATCAGGCCTCTGGACTCAAGCTTTTTTAGAGACACTACCAGTTTCCCGAGTCTTTCTTCGTACAAGATGTCATCAAAAATGCTATTTTTAATAATTTCATTGACTCGGATTCGTAGATCAGGTTGAAATATTAAAAGGAGTGATATCTCTTGACTGGTCAAAGTGTCCAACGTATCGATAAACGTCAGCTTATCGTCCTGTTGCAACGCTGGACCAGCAGCTACCGAGTTCGCTAACAGATGTGCAAAGGTCTGTCGTTTTCTTTCAGAGTTTTCTTTACGAATTTTATCAATGGTTTGTTCTATCAAAGAAGGAGCCTCTCCAGATTGCCGGACATGGTCTTCTACAAGTTTGATGCGTTCTTTAACTCTTGCGATTTCAGGTTGAAGCAACTGGAAAAATTGTTCGATCCTTTTTGACTGAAGGTGTGATTCATATTCATTCCAAGCCTGTGAGATGCTTGCTGCTACAGGAATAGACGCAGCGATAGATCTCAAGCCTGACTTGATTAAACCCGCAACCACGAATCCTATATCCATAAGTATTTCTCCGCACCATTAAGTGTTAAGAAATAAATCAATGATATTCACTATTATTGATGAAAAAGCAAGAATTTTATAATCACAAAAAACCTCGCAAACTGCTGGATCAGGAGAAATATAGGGGACACCCAACTATTAAACTTGATTCTTGCCTGGGGATATGTTGTTCGAATTGCATGCCAAGAAAATCACGAATCCATGCCCGTCCGCCTCGCCTGAGCTCGCGATGGCGGGCAGGCTCCGGGAGCTTTTCATTCGGTATCTAAAATCAGAGGCAAAAAAGGCTTGTTGCTATTTTCCTGAAAATTGCTTAGGATACTTAAAATTATAAATTTAATGATTAAAAAAGATAATTCAGAATGAAATCTTTACCGGAAGATCTCCAGACACCCAAGCAAAACTTAGATGAATTTGCAGATGTTACCAAGAGAGTTTTGGACTATCTGCCAAATATTGTTTCAGAAAGAGTTGAAACAAGAGATTACACGATATTATCTTCCGTGGTTGCTGGCACTTAGGGGACGCTCCTCAGTTTATAAGTTTATATCGTCAAGAAGTGAATATTGATTTTCTTTTGCGATTTTTTTCGCTACGTTTAAAAGACAAACTCACGGCGGGTTGAGAATTTTAGCGGGATATAACATTATTGACCATCTTGAACCGCAATAGCGAGCGCATTCCCCGTAGCTTGCTACAGGGAATCTTCAATTGTTGTTGCATTTTCCTTAGGAATTTTGGGGACTGCCCCCCCCCCCCCCATTATCCTGAGACATGCCCCCATGCTCCCGGATTTACGAAAAAGATACCCCTGTTATTTTCTTTATGCCAATATATATTTTCATTGGCATTTTCTTTACAATCATCAAGATATTCATTGCCTATTTCTTGATTCAATGATATATACAACGAAAAAAACATGGATAAACGCTGATCATGAAAAGACAAATTGAAACAAAACTAATTCAATGGAAAAATAAAGGGGCCAGGAAGCCTCTCCTCCTGCAAGGAGCGAGGCAGGTTGGGAAAACGTATGTGCTCCAGGATTTTGCCAAAAACCAGTTTGATAATTCACATTATTTTGATCTTGAAGAATTAAAAACCGATCTATCCTCAATTTTCAACGATTCTCCATTAAACCCAAAGCAGTTAATAGATAAACTTAGTTTTGTATCAGGCAAATCAATTAATATTAAAAAGGATATCTTAATCCTCGATGAAATACAGGCAATCCCAAGAGCGATAACCGCACTGAAGTATTTTAGCCAGCATATGAGCGACCTGGCAGTTGCGGCTGCCGGTTCTAATCTTGGTGTTGCACATAGTGATGAACCTTTTCCGGTCGGAAAAGTTGAAATTCTTCACATGTATCCAATGAATTTTGAAGAATTTCTTTCAGGAACGGGCGAAGAAATGGCGTTGGCATTTTTGAAAAATTTTAAGGGAGAAAAAACCGATGATATCTATCACAGTCGCCTTTTTGATTTGCTGAAAAGATATTTTGTTACAGGAGGAATGCCGGAAGTCATCTGTCAATATATGGCTAAAAAAGATGAACCGCTTGAAGCATTCAAAGATGTTCGGCAGCTCCAGAAGCAACTCCTCCTTCATTATGAAAGCGATTTTTCAAAGTATGCAGGAAGCACCAACTCCCGTCATATTGAACGCGTTTTCATGGCAATACCCCTTCAACTATCAAATACACAGGATAATAAATCAAAAAAATTTAAATTTAAAGATGTTATTTCCAAAAGTTACAGAAGCTATGAAGATATGGCAGATCCAATAGACTGGTTAATCAAGGCAGGACTTGCCTTAAAAGTAAATACCAATTTGCATCCGTCAACGCCTGTTATGGCCGGAATAAAGGAAAACAGCTTTAAACTCTTTTTGTTTGACATCGGTTTACTCGGCGCCATTATAAACCTGAACCCGGAAAGTATCATGCGCTATGATTATGGCTCCTATAAGGACTATTTTGCCGAAAATTTTGTGCTCCAGGAATTATACTCGTACGAGTTGAATAAACTTGTCACGTGGTCAGGCAAGACTTCTGAAATCGAATTCGTGCTTGAAATTAATGGCGACATCATTCCGGTAGAGGTAAAATCCGGATTTAATACCAAAGCTAAGAGCCTGCAAGCATTTATAAATAAATACAGCCCGGTTTACTCTGTAAAATTTACAGGAAATAAATTTGGCTGTGATAAGCAAAAAAAAATATTTAATTATCCGCTGTATATGATCTTAAAATTCCCTGAGCTTTCAACTGAAAGCATATTCTTGTAAATCATTTTTGCGGAATTCCGGTGACAGGGGAGGCTTAGGGGACAAACTCACGGCTGGTTGAGATAATTTCAGCCAGTCCTTTTCCTGTCAGAGATTCCTTTCTTTACATAGTTGTTCTTGAAAAACCTGCTTTCCGCTGTAACATTTGCCAAGTTTGAGAAAAACGAAAACGTAGCATTTACAAATGCCCAGTTCCCTGTTTGGGTGCACTTTCGCACTTTCGGGGAGTTGTTGGGGACGCCCTCGACTAATTAGACTTATGGCTATTTAACCGATAGGTTGACAATACAACTATATAGTGAAAAAAAGCAAAGCTGTGCCAATCCAGAGATTAAAGAAAGCCAAAGCATTGAGAAAGGACTATTTTGTGCATGTAAAAGGAGGCAAGAATGGATGATCTTAACCGCTTAATAGCTAAAAAAGAACGTGAAAAACCGGGGTTTACCCCAGCAGTGGAAAAACGAAAAGGCGAACTACTTATTGCTGTTAGGTTACGTGAAGCCAGAGAAAAACTAAAACTGACCCAGCTGAAGTCGCCGAGAAATGGTCTCTCAGCCAGCAAAGTATTTCTAAGATTGAAAATGCAAAAGATAATCATATTTCGCTTCATACTTTAAATGAGTATGCTCGGGTATTAGGCTACGAACTTCAATTTACGTTAAAATCTGCCAACAATTAAGATAGCAAAAATATTTCACGAGCTGATATTGCTGCCCTGAAAAGAGACGTGATTGTTTTTTAATTTAAATTGATAATTACTGCTTATAGCCGATTTGTCTCAGCAATTCTTTTCGTGCGCGGATATCATCTTCTGTTTCTATGCCTTTTGAGCTAAACCCATCAATGACACCGAGTATTCCCCGCCCGAGTTCCGTTTCTGCAATAATTACCTCGACAGGGTTGGCGGTTGCGCAAAAGATTCGACAGACTTCCGTGACATTTTTAATCGAATTCAAAACATTTACAGGAAATAGATCTTTCATAAAAAGGATAAAACTGTGACCGGCTGAAAGGTTGTATGCATTCTTCTTTGCCAGTTCGATAAGTTCATCATCTGTGCCTGCATAACGCACAAGGCATGACTCAGAGGCTTCACAAAATGCCAGGCCGAATTTTGCCATGGGAACAGCATTGACCATGGCCTCATAAATATCTTCCACGGTTTTGATAAAATGAGAATGTCCTAAAATCATGTTCAACCCGTCCGGTTTTTCAATTTTTATTGTTTTAATTTCCATATTGCCTCCATGTTAAATGATTATCAATTCTTAGCCACAGACACACACGGACAAACAAAGACTTTCATTTAAAGACAACCTCTTTAAGATGCAGGAAAGAAATATCTGTCCCGCCGGCCATGAATGTCTGCCACAGCGTATATGATCATCACAAACTCCCTGTTTTAGAATAAATATCATGTTCTTATATAAAAAACAATTTCGCATACTCTTTTATAAAAGCATCAACACTTGCCAATAACAAAAAAATATGGGAATTATATAAAAAGAACTAACCTGGATATTTCACGAGCCGATATTGCTGCCCTGACAAGCCCGCCCTCCTGCCAAGCGGAGTGAGGCGGACAAGCCGTAACCAAATAGAATCTATTTATATCGACAATTATGCTACAATTAAAAATTATTTTTCCCGAAGAATTTAATTGTTTTAAGCGTCGAAAGAACAAAGGGCAGGAAATTATTTATCCTCTGGAGCGTAAGAGTTCGATCAAGAATATTATTGAGTCCCTGGGCGTGCCTCACACGGAAATAGGTGAAATTGTTGTGGAGGATAAAGAGGTTGATTTTAATTATATTCCGGCAAATTCGCAAAAGATAACCGTACTTCCCATTATTCCCCCCTTTGATGTTACCAGGCCATCTGTTCTCAGGCCGGAACCATTGCAAAAAATACGTTTTGTTGTGGATGTTAATGTGGGAAAGCTGGCTCTCCTTTTAAGGATGTTGGGTTTAGATGCCGTATATTCTCCGAAATTTTCAGACAAGGATATTTTATTTTTTTGCCAAAAGGAAAAGAGAATTGTATTAAGCAAAGATACAGGCCTGCTCGAATGTAAACAGATTATATTTGGCAGACATGTCCGGTCAATATATCCGGATGATCAACTAATTGAAATTATAAAATTTTTTAGAATTAAAGGGCCTTTTAAATTTTTTACCAGATGTCTGCGATGTAATAAAAAGCTTGTCCCAATAAACAAAAAAGATATCCTGCACAGGCTCGAACCTAAAACAAAAAAGTATTTTAACACGTTTAAAATTTGTCCTCAATGTAACAGGATCTATTGGCGCGGCTCTCATTATGAAAAAATGAAAATCAGATTGCTGAAATCAGGGGTTGATATTTCTAAGTGAGAAATATTCTTTTAAAATACCTTATTGCTGTTGGTATGTTAATAGGCCTGCCTTTACTGGGCATTGCCCTTGCCGACATTCCGCTGCGTATCTATCTTACATTTCCTCCAAAAACAGGATATATTATTCACGCTCCCTTTTCCTGGCCCGCCTTTATCGGTTTAAGCATTTTTATTCTAATTGTAACTATTCCCTTTATCTTACAATGGGTTAAAGCCGGCGCTTTGATAAAGCCGGGGCAGCTAAAATCTTATCCTTTTCCATGGTGGGGATGGATCGGGGTTGTTGCCGGCTTGATGGCATGGACTCTTGCGTGGACCCGTTTTCCCTGGTTTGCAAGATTTCAGCAACATACCTTTATTTTATTATGGCTCTCCTATATAGTGGTCGTTAATGCCCTGACTTACAGACGCAAGGGAACCTGCATGATAACTGCACGGCCCGGCTTCTTTCTTCTGCTGTTTCCCGCAAGCGCTGTATTCTGGTGGTTTTTCGAATATCTGAACCGGTTTGTGCAAAACTGGGACTATATCGGCGTTTCTTTCAGCCCGTGGGAATACTTCAGGCATGCGAGCCTTTCCTTTTCAACCGTGCTTCCGGCTGTTCTGGGGACCCGCGAGTGGCTGTCCGGCTCTTTTCGCATAAAGGAAAGATTCAAAAGTTTTATTCCTCTTTATTTTATTAAATCAAGGGCTCTGGCGCTAATTGTTTTGATGATATCCGGCGTCAGCTTGCTTTGCATAGGGCTGTGGCCTAATTACCTTTTTCCCCTTGTCTGGGTTTCACCTCTTCTTGTAATAGTCTCTTTGCAGATACTTTCCGGAGAATTTCACCTGTTTTCGGATACTGTTAAGGGCGACTGGGTTTTTGTTGTGTCGTCAGCTTTGGCAGCTCTAATATGCGGATGCTTTTGGGAAATGTGGAATTATTACAGCCTGGCCAAATGGGAATACAGTATTCCGTTTGTCCATGGATTCAAAATTTTCGAAATGCCGATTTTAGGGTACGCGGGCTATATCCCTTTTGGGCTTCAGTGCGCTGCAATCGGGAACATATTGGAAAATCTTTTTTTGCAAAATAAAGAGGCCACTTGATTATAACAAGTAGCCTCTTTATGTTTTACAGACTTGCTTGTAAGAGCGGTTATTTATCCTTTTTCTTTTTGCAAATCGCCATTGGATCGTCCATCAGTTTCAAGGTTTCATAACGCTCCATATACTCCTTTTCAAGGCGAACGGTCAGTTTTTTGGACTCTTCCGGAAATGTCTTTTGCAAAGAAGCATAACGCACCTCGCCTGCCAGAAATTCCTGGAGGCTTCCGTCAGGTTTTTTGGAGTCAAGGATAAAGGGATTTTTGCCCTGTGCCTTTAAAACAGGGTTGTAACGGTACAAAGGCCAGTATCCGGATTTTACCGCCAGTTTTTCCTCTTCCTGGCTTTTGCCCATACCCTTTTTAATTCCATGACTTATACAGGGCGCATAAGCCATAATCAGGGATGGACCATCGTAGCTTTCGGCTTCAATAAAAGCATTCATCATTTGTTTTTTATTTGCCCCCATAGCCACGCTCGCAACATATACATAGCCGTATGTCATGGCCATGCGGCCCATAGCCTTTTTGCATGTTTTCTTTCCTGATGCCGCAAACTTGGCAACCGAGCCGGTTGGGGTGGCCTTTGAAGACTGGCCTCCCGTATTTGAATAGACCTCTGTATCAAACACCATGATATTAATATCTTCCCCTGTGGCCATTACATGGTCAAGGCCGCCAAATGAGATGTCATATGCAGAGCCGTCTCCAAGAAAGATCCAGTATGACTTTTTTGTAAACAACAGGGACATACCGGCGATTTCACGCAAGACAGGGTTATCTTTGTAAGCAGGCAAAAGCGCTTTAAGCTGATCGCCATACTTTTTAGAGCCTTCAGTGTCTTTCATATTATTAAGCCATCCCTGCAAGGCATTCTTTATTTTCTTTGGGATATTGGTGTTGAGCGCTTCATGCATCAGGTCGGCCAGCTTTTTGCGCCGCTGCATTGTTGCCAGAAACATTCCATAAGTAAATTCCGCGGGATCTTCAAACAGAGAATTCCCCCAGGTGGGGCCAAAGCCGTCCTCGTTAACACAGTAAGGGATAGCCGGAGCGCTGCCGCCCCAAATCGAAGTACATCCGGTTGCGTTTCCAATGATCATTCGTTCTCCAAAGAGCTGTGTAAGGAGTTTGGCATACGGGGTCTCGCCGCATCCCGCGCAGGCGCCGGAGAACTCAAGCAACGGCTGGAAGAACTGGCTGCCTTTGATAGAATTTCTCTTAACCAGATTATCCCTTACAGGCAGATTGCTGACGAATTCATGAAACAATACCTGCTGCTCGGTCTGAGTTTCAATCGGCTTCATTACAAGGGCTGGTTTTTTTGCCGGGCAGATGTCTGCACAATTGCCGCATCCCAAACAATCAAGCGTGTTTACCTGTATGCGGAAATAATATCCTTTAAGCTCCTTGCCAACGGCCTTTATTGCTTTAAACCCTTTAGGGGCGTTGGTTAGGTCTTCATCTGTTAACAGGACCGGACGTATGGCTGCGTGGGGACAAACCATAGCACACTGGTTGCACTCTATGCAGTTGTTCATATCCCATTCCGGGACATTAATTGCCACTCCCCGTTTTTCATATTGTGTGGTTGCTACAGGGAAAATACCATCAGGAGTAAAAGCGCTGACAGGAAGTTTGTCTCCCTGCTGGGCCAACATGGGACGCATCACATTTTTAACAAAATCAGGTTCGTCTGCGGCGGCAACCGGTCTGTCAGAAGCATCAGCCCAGGATTTCGGATATTTGATTTCAATCAGATTGTCTATGGTCTTGTCCACTGCTTCGCAGTTCATATTGATGATTTTATCACCCTTTTTGCTAAACATCTTTTTAATCTGGTCTTTGAGATAGGAAATAGCATCTTCCACGGGAATAATATTTGCCAGTTTAAAAAACGCGGTCTGCATGATCATGTTGATCCTGCCGCCAAGACCTACTTCAGATGCGATTTTCACAGCATCGATATTATAAAATTTAAGCTTCTTTTTAGCAATTGTTCTGCGCATGTGAGCGGGAAGATTTTCTTCCATATCTTTAGCTGTCCAATGGGAGTTGAGGACAAATGTCCCGCCATCCTTGATTCCTTCCAGAACATCATACATATCAACATATTTGGATTTGTGGCAGGCAATGTAGTCGGCGGAATCTATCAGATATGTTGATTTGATAGACGTCTTGCCAAACCTGAGATGGGATATGGTGAGGCCGCCTGATTTTTTGGAATCATAGGCAAAATAAGCCTGGGCATACATATCTGTATTGTCGCCTATGATTTTAATGGCGCTCTTGTTTGCGCCTACAGTTCCATCCGCTCCAAGCCCCCAGAATTTACACTGCACTGTTCCTTCCGGGCCTACGTCGAATCCCTCTTCTACTTCAAGAGAGGTATGAGTAACGTCGTCAATAATGCCGACGGTAAAGTGATTTTTGGGGCCGGCCGAATTCATGTTGTCAAAGACAGCCTTAACCATGCCAGGATTAAACTCTTTGGACCCAAGACCATATCTTCCACCGACTATTACGGGCATTTCACCCCGTTCCATATAGGCCGTGCATACATCCTGATATAAAGGATCGCCCAGCGCACCCCTCTCTTTTGTCCTGTCAAGAACTGCAATACGATCAACAGTTGCAGGTATTGCGGCAAACAGATGCTCAGCCGAGAAAGGACGGTACAAACGTACCTTGACGAGGCCGACCCGTTCTCCTTTGTCAACCAGGTAATTGACAACCTCTTCGATGGTTTCACAGGAAGAACCCATGGAAATGATTATTCTTTCTGCATCAGGATCTCCTGCATAATCAAACAGCCGATATTTGCGACCTGTAAGGTTTTCGACCTTTTTCATACATTGACCGACAATGGCAGGGACCTTTTGATAATAGGGGTTTGCTACTTCTATCCCCTGGAAATAAATATCCGGATTCTGGGCGGTTCCCCTTAGTTCGGGTCTTTCAGGGCTTACGGCTCTGGAGCGAAACGCGTCAACAGCATCCCAATTCAATAACTTGGCCATGTCATCGTAGTCTATCATTTCGACTTTCTGAATTTCATGGGAGGTGCGAAACCCGTCGAAGAAATGGATAAAAGGAACAGATGCCTCAACTGCTGCAAGATGCGTTACCAGCCCCAGATCCATAACTTCCTGCACTGAAGCAGATGCCAGGAGGGAGAAACCTGTCTGTCGAACAGCCATGATATCCTGATGGTCTCCAAAGATGGAAAGAGCATGTCCTGCAATCGCGCGAGCCGAAACATGAAATACTGCCGGCAGCACTTCACCTGACATCTTATACATGTTGGGAATCATCAAAAGAAGACCCTGTGAAGCGGTAAAGGTTGTTGTAAGGGCTCCGGCAGCCAGATTGCCGTGCACGGCCGCGGCTGCTCCGGCTTCTGACTGAAGCTGCCGAACCAGCATGGTTTGTCCGAATATATTTTCAAGACCATTGGCTGCCCATTCATCACACATTTCTCCCATACCGGATGAAGGTGTAATTGGATAAATGGCGGCAGCATCACTCATGGCATATGCCACATATGCCGCAGCAGTGTTTCCGTCGATTGTTTTCATTTTTTTTGTCATAACGCTGCTCTCCTTATATTCTGAATCGAAAATCGAGTCACTCCCGCGAAGGCGGGAGTCCATAACAACCTGTAATTACTGAATTCCCGCTGGAGTTTATCCCGTGGATTCCCGCTTTCGCGGGAATGACACACGGGGCAGGAATGACGGTTAAGGGGTATGTTGGACTTTTTACAGGTGCATCAAATCTAATAAAAATTATATTTTATATTATATTAAACCTCATGTAAAGAAAAATATTTATTTAAAAACTGAATGGTATTTAGTGTTAAGAAGATTTTCAAAAAAATCATTGCCTTTGTCATCGATAATAATAAATGCCGGGAAATCCTTTACTGTAATCAACAATATTGATTCCATGCCCAGTTCAGGATAGGCTATAGTTTCAATGTCTGTAATACACTCTTTGCCCAGCCGTGCGGCAGGCCCGCCAATGGAGCCAAGGTAAAAACCACCGTATTTTTTACACGAATCTACAATCTCCCTGGAACGGTTTCCTTTAGCAAGCATTATCATGGATGCGCCGTATTTCTGGAAAACAGGCACGTAGGGATCCATGCGCCCGGCAGTCGTAGGGCCAAAGGAACCAGAAGGATATCCTGGCGGGGTTTTTGCCGGACCTGCATAATATATAATGTGGTCTTTGAAATAGCGCGGGAGGTCTTCGCCTCTGTCAAGGCGCTCTTTTAGCCTGGCATGAGCTATGTCTCTTGCCACAACAATTTTACCGTCTAACAAAAGAGGGGTTGCCACCGGGTATTTGCTCAAAATTGTCCTGATCTCATCCATAGGCTTATTCAAGTCTATTCGCACGGCATCCTCTTCGTCTATTTGCGGTTCCGGAAGATAGTTTACGGGATCGGTTTCAAGCCTTTCCAGGAAAATACCATCACGCGTAATTTTTGCCTTGATGTTCCTGTGGGCGCTGCAGCTTACACCAAGGGCTATTGGGCATGATGCTCCGTGCCGTGGGAGTCGCACGACTCTTATATCATGACAAAAATATTTTCCTCCGAATTGTGCGCCGATTCCAAGTTCGCGTGATATTTTCAGCAATTGCGCTTCAAGTTTCATGTCTCTAAAAGCATGCCCCCGTTCATTCCCTTTTTCGGGAAGTGTATCCAGATATCCGGCCGAGGCCAGTTTAACTGCCTTTAGATTTGTTTCAGCAGAGGTTCCTCCGACAACAAAAGCAAGATGATAAGGAGGGCATGCAGCGGTTCCAAGGGACTTCATTTTATTTTTCATAAAGCCGGCCAGCTTGTCAGGGGTCAATATCGCCTTTGTTTCCTGATAAAAGAAGGTTTTATTTGCAGATCCTCCTCCCTTTGCAATGAAAAGAAAATTATATTCATCCCCTTTTGCGGCATATAGTTCTATCTGGGCAGGAAGATTGCATCCTGTGTTTATTTCATCAAACATGGTTAATGGAGCTAACTGTGAATAACGCAGATTGTTTTTTGTATAGGCATTAAATATCCCCTTTGAAATAGCCTCCTTATCAGAAAAACCGGTCCAAACCTTTTGCCCCTTTTTGCCTATAACGACAGCGGTCCCGGTATCCTGGCACAGAGGAAACACCCCTTGTGCGGAAATAACCGCATTTCTTAACATCTCAAGGGCAACATATCTGTCGTTTTTAGAAGCTTCCGGGTCGTCAACAATCATAGCCAGCAGCTCAAGGTGAGACGGCCTGAGCAGGTGGGATACATCTTTGAATGCCTGTTCGGCAAGGAGAGTGAGCCCCTCGGGAGCAATTGTTATGATATCTGTTCCTTCAAATGATTTTATAGAAACATACTCCTTTGTTAGCGGACGATATTCCGTATCATCATCTCCCAAAGGAAACATTTCCTGATATGCGAATTCTACCATTGCAAATTTCTCCTAATTGTAACCGTTCACGGTGAACCGTGAACGGTTACAATTTTGATTTAAAAATTTATTTTGGCCCTTACCGTTTAAAGGCTTTGATAAATAAAAAGGGTGCGAAACTTGAGTAATGGAGTTTAACTTGATAATTATTACTGAATAAGTTAAATTGTGTCTATATAAAAATGACGGTTTCGTAAAAAGTCATAAAACCACTAACACCTGACACCTACCACTTACAACAAAGGATAATTATGTATGGCTAAAGCAATCTATTGGGCGGATCATTATGCCGACATCAAAAGAACCGGCCAGGAGGCTGTAAAACTGATCAGGCCCGGAAAAAGGGTTTTTATCGGATCATCATGCGGAGAGCCGCAGCATCTGGTTAGAGAGCTTTGTGAAGCATCAGGAAACTTTACAGATCTTGAGATAGTTCGCCTTATGACCTTGGAAAGCACCCCTTTAACCCTTATCGCAAACAAAACAAATTGCCGGAGCATGAATATTAGGTCTTTTTATCTTGGGTCTGCCGCAATTGATATCTTTGCAAGAAACATGCGATTTATTACTCCGATAAACCTTTCCGCTGTACCCTTTTTGTTTAAAAACAGACACCTTCCCATACATGTAGCCCTTATTCAGGTGTCTCCGCCGGATGATTTTGGATGGATGAGCCTTGGCATTTCCGTGGATGTAACACTTGCCGCAGCCATGTCCGCCGATCTTGTAATTGCCCAGGTAAACTACAAAATGCCAAGGGTGCTTGGCAGAAGCTTTATCCATGTTAATGATGTAGATATGGTTGTCGAATATGAAGAGGATCTTCTTACAATTGATGAGGCTAAAGAATCTGAATCTTCAAATCTTATCGGCAGGCAAATAGCGCGACTTATTGACGATGGCTCAACAATTGAAATCGGCATCGGCGCTACGCCGCAAGCAACCCTTTTAGCTTTGTCCGACAAAAACGATCTTGGAGTCCACACTCAATATCTAACCAACGGGATAATGGACCTTGTATCAAAGGGGGTTATTACAAACCGGAAAAAGGGATTTAATGAGGGAAAGCTTGTGGCAAGCAGCGCAATAGGAACAAGTTATCTTTACGAGTTTTTAGATGATAATCCCGCCATAGAATTTCATCCTTCAGATTATGTAAATGACCCAGGCATTATTTCCCGCCATTACAGGATGGTTTCCTTGAACATGGCAACGGCAGTAGATCTCACCGGACAGGTCGCAGCCGATACCATTTCTTACGATTATTTTTCAGGTGTTTCAGGTATGCTCGACTTTATAAGAGGAACGGCTCGATCTAAAGGGGGTAAGTCGATTCTTATGCTCCCTGCGACATCTATGCGCGGCAACAAGAGCCGGATTGTCCCCAGCCTGAGCGACATGGCCGTGGTAGTTCCCAGGGGTGATGTTCAATGTGTTGTTACCGAGTATGGCGTTGTTAACCTGTTCGGCAAAAGCCTCCAGGAAAGGGCTATGGCCATGATCAGCATTGCTCATCCTGATTTTCGCGACGAGCTGTTTTTTGAGGCCAAACAGATAGGTCTGTTAGGCGCAGAGCGCGAGCTTAAGGAATCCATTCACGGCGTTTATCCTCTTAATCTTGAAGAAATAATTAAAATCGAAAACAAACCAATAACCATCAGGCCCGCAAAACCGGTTGATGAAAGAAGGTTGCAGGAACACTTTTACAACCAGGAAAAGAGTGATATAATTTCGAGGTTTTTTCATGAGAAGACAAGCTTTGTGCGTGAAGAGGCTGAAGGCATGTCGCAGATAGATTATATTAAAGACCTTACCATTGTCGCAATTATCGGTGAATCCGGTTTTAGAAGGGTTATTGCAGTGGGAGAATATTTGCTTGACGAGGCAAAAAACGTGGCAGAGGTCGCCTTTTCCGTAAACAGGAACTATCAGGAAAAAGGGATAGGCAAAATCCTGATGCGAAAACTTTCCGAAGCTGCGCGTGAAAACGGAATTGCCGGCTTGATAGCCTATACTTCGCCGCAAAACCAGGCAATGATCAGGCTGTTTAAAAGCCTGCCTTACAAAATCAAAACCTTTTTTGACGGCGATGTTCTTACACTTAGCTGCAGATTCGATGAATTAAAGTAGAGAATTTAGGGATTTAGGAATTGAGGAATTGAGGAATTAAAATCAGTAGAATACCTTCAATCCCTAAATTCCTCAATTCCTAAATTCGCAATTCCTCAAATGGAGCAGGACATGATTAGCCACACTGTTTTATTTTTGCCTCACAATAAAAGTATAATCGTAAGGGACGGAGAAAACCTTATCCGTGCCGCTATGGAGGCAGGGGTTCATATAAATGCATCATGCGGAGGAGAGGGTGTATGCGGTAAGTGTCGCGTTATCATTGAGCAGGGAGATGTTGATGGAGGAATAACGGAAAAATTAAGCCGGGAAGAATGCGCGGCCGGATACCGGCAGGCATGTTTGAGTAATGTAAAGAGTGACATGGTTGTGCGCATACCTGTGGAATCGGATATTGATGCGGACGTGCTTAATATGCAGAGCACTCCAAGACGAGTCACCCGTATCATGGAAATGGATTTTGAACAGTTAAGGCAAAACGGCCGTTTCCTGCCCCCTGTTGAAAAGAGGTATATTAAACTACCAGAGCCTTCTGCAAAAGACAACCTGCCTGATGTTACAAGACTTGTTAATTACCTGAAACTGAATTTCAACGAGCGTCGTCTTGTCGTTGATCTGCCGGTTATCCGTAAAATCCCGGGTGTTTTCAGGAAAAATAATTTTAAAATAACCGTTACACTTGCCCGTCCTGTCCAGGCCGGCGGAAAGACCCATGTCGTCAATGTCCAGTCAGGCGATACGAGCGACAAACGCTATGGAATTGCCATGGATATAGGCACTACAACTATCTATGGCCGGTTGATAGATCTAAGCACAGGCAAAATTATGGCCGATTACGGTGATTTTAACAAACAGATAGGTTTTGGGGAAGACGTGATCACCAGGCTGATATATGCGGAAAAACCAGGTGGGCTTGAAAAGCTTCATGAAGTTAGTTTAGAGACCACCAACAACATTCTGCGCAAGATAATTAATGATGCCGGAATTGACCCAGAACAGATTTTACTCGTTACATTGGCAGGCAACACAACAATGACTCAGCTTATGCTGAAGGTTGACCCAAAATACATTAGACGTTCGCCATATGTGCCTGCTTCGGCGTTGTATCCGCCGATCAAGGCGGTTGATCTGGGCATGGCATTGGGCGAGCATGTTACAACATTGATATATCCTGAGATATCAAGTTATGTGGGCGGCGATATTGTCGCCGGCATAATGGCATCAGGAATGTATTGTTCTGAGGAGCTTACCCTGTATATGGATATCGGCACAAATGCCGAAATTGTGATCGGCAACAGGGAGTGGCTTGCATGTGCGGCATGTTCTGCAGGCCCGGCTTTTGAAGGTGGCGGCATAAAATTCGGAATGCGCGCTACAAAAGGAGCGATTGAAGATTTTTCCATAGACCCTCTTACGCTTGAGCCGATGAATATAACCATAGGAAATGTCCGGCCAAAAGGAATATGCGGCAGCGGCCTTATCAATATTGTGGCTACAATGTTTGAGCTAAGTATTATTGACAACCTCGGCAAGTTCAATCGCAGTCTTCATACAGACCGTATCCGGCAAAATGATGGCGTATATGAATACGTGCTTGCAAGAGCGGATGTTACACACATAGACAGGGATATCGTTATTACCGAACCTGATATCGATAATCTTATCAGGGCAAAGGGAGCTATGTTCAGCGGTTGCATGACCCTTCTTGAGGAGGTCGGTCTCGACATTCACAATATAGACCGTATTATTCTGGCAGGTGGGTTTGGAAGTTATGTGGACCTGGAAAAGGCGATGACAATCGGTCTGCTGCCTGAAATAGATCCTGACAAGGTTGTTTTTATCGGCAATGGATCACTTGCCGGCGCAACAATGGCTTGTCTGGCAAACCATATAAGGAAAGATGTGGTAGAGATAACCAGGAAGATGACAAACTTTGAACTGTCGGAAACAGCATCATATATGAATAATTATATGGCCTCCCTGTTTTTGCCGCATACAGACATGAATAAATTCCCAAGACTCAAAGCCCGTATCGAAGATAGGAAGGGATTAAGGAATTGAAATCAAAAGCCCTTGAAATAAACTTGGAATGCTATCGTGTTGATGTTACCATAGAGGACAAATATGCAATCTTTCAGGAAGTAATGTCCAAGTATTATGGACTCAGGGACGGTTTGAATACCTTTTTGAAGGAGCTTTCTCATCCGTATAGAAACTGGGAATTTATTGTCCGGGAAGCAAGAAATTATTCCCTGAATTATTTCCATCTTCTTAAAAACCATCCCAGAGGGCCTGATGCAGCAGCCATCTTTGTAAATATCTTTAACAATGCCATTTTATCTGAAAGCAAAGTTGAAGTCAGGGCCGATGCTGCCGACAATCTTCTTCTTTTCCTGCAAAAAATCATAAAAGATTCCGGCCAAGATCTCAAAAGGTTCATGCCTGTAATCGATAGCTCCTTTGATACCATCAGAAATTACAGGAAAGATAGTTTCTTTCTGTTTGTTAAAAGCTTCTATCAGATAAAAAGACTGGCAAAAGCGATTTTAAATCATACCCATAAGCTCACAAGCGCAGATTACCAGGCAATCAACCTGCTTTTGTTAAAATATTTCAAGCATACATATTCTTACTGGCTAAGTGAGGAAGATCCGCTTGACTGGTTTAAAAACGAGGCCGGCGATATTAATGGCCAGGAACAGTTTGACGAAATTTTTAAATATATATCTCATAAACAAATTAACAAATGGCAGTCCATTCTAACAGGTCTAACAGGGACAGGCAAAATCGCCCTGCAAAAGGGTATCGACTCTAAAAAAGTCCTGCAAAAGCTTGTAGAAATGCCTGCATACAGCCAGATTGTTGAAATATACAAGGAGATCCCACAAAGACTGGTTGAAGCGGGCGCGAAAAACGGCAAAGGCAACCTGTGGAAACTTATATTTCTTTTCCATACCATGAAGACACCCGGGCTCTCAATCGTTTACGAAGAAGCTTTAAGAGATATTAACAGAACCCTTTCCTGGCTTATAGAGCATGAAAAAGGCTGGAATATCCGCAAACTGATACAGAAAACCTTTTCCATATTAAGAGGGCAAACCGATAAGTTTCCCTCCACTATTTTAAACTGCGTCCTTAATATGGGCAAGGGAATATACAAAACAGATCAAATCGACCTTGTGAATTTTTTTATTGATCACGTAGTTGGCCTTGGTTTTCAGTCACCAATGATAAAAGGGGTCGGAAGCGACTGGCAAATAGAGGTCAACAGCACACACATACAAAATATAAGGACATGGCTGGAGCTTATTGAGCTTAACCCCAAATGGTCGACAAGGCTCCTTTCCCACCTTACGGTTCATCTATCTCTGTGCGGTGTTTTTATCAAGGATACCGACCTGTTTCCCCGTGATATCACACGATTTTTAAACAGCGATATCGGCCCTGTATATAATCTTGTCAAACAGCTCACAAGGCTCTTTCCTGTATATTTTAATGATATAGGCGCTGAAGGAATGCTGAGGGATATATCAACACAGCTCGATGAATTAACACACCGAAAGGATGTTCTTATACATTTTCTGCGAAAACATAGTCATGTTGAAAGCAGCAACCGGATGATCGGCTTTATGGAAGCGGTTATTAATTTCTGGCAAACCAGAGACAAAGAGCTTCTCAAACCTTTTATCCCGCCCGGTATTTTTGATCAAATCGATATTCGCGGCCCTTATATCGATGGCGTTCACAGGGTAATGTTACACCTTAAAGCAAAGAAGCTATATTTACCGGTCGACCTTATTGCTTTAAATGAAAAAGAATTACAAGGCCATCTATCAGATATTTCAAAGGTATCTGAAAAAGATATTAACCGGGTGAAATTGGCCATATCCTTTTACAAACTTTTACATCAAAAATACGATCTTACCTTCGGCTTAAAATCAGACAGCGAAATCGAGCATTATCTTTCGCAGTTTAAAATCGATGCATTTCCGGATATAGAGGCGCTTAAAAAAGCTCTTATCGAACCTGATTTACAGAAAAGGCTTTGCATGCTGCTTGATTACCTTGAGCTGCTCAAAAAAATCATAATTTCTTCAAAATCGTATGAGGTTAGGGAAGATATTTATAAGAAAAGACATTTTGCTGTTGATATACCGTCTATGTATGGGTTTTACCACGAAAGAAAATTTGATGCGCTTGGGCTTACCTTCAGGATAGAATCGATAGTCAATGTTCTGTTTGAGGAATTTATTGAAAGCATTGATCTTAGCATTATCACCAGGGCCACTTTTTATCAGATTTACGACCGGTTAATATTGTTTAACAGGGCATTGCAGTTAAACGGAATTTCATCAATCGAAATGGAGCGTCAACTCGATCTTTTAGCCCATCTGCTCGAGGTAAGGGGTTTTACCTTTACCCAGTATGTAGATATATTTAAAGGTGTTACACTTGCTGTAAAAAATATAATTAATGACTATTTTCACAATATCCACGAACAGAACCTGGCCGTAATACTGACTCAAACCCCTGTTGACCGTATTTTAGAAAAATATCTTCCCGGCGAGGGTATGATTGACTCTGAAGAGATGGCGCACAGGGTGTCAGAAATCTTCTTCCGCGACAGGCTGGCGCTGTCATTAGGGCTTCAGCAGTTAGACCTGTTTTTAGGTAAAATACTGAATACACTTTTTCACCAGTCGGACAAACTGCCTAAAGATAAGCTCCACCAGCTTCTCAATTATGATCCTCAACGGGCTTTGTGCCCTTTTGAGCCGGTAAACAAAAAGGTTTTTGGGTTGATATATCTGGGCAACAAAGGGTTTAACATAATTAAGCTGAAAAATTACGGTTTGCCGGTGCCGCCGGGTTTTATTATTACTACGGAGGTATTTCGTTCAAGAGAGGTTATCGACAATTTTCCTCCGGCACGGGAGTATTTCAGGAAACAGATTTACAGCCAGATATCCGACCTGGAAAAGGTTACGGAAAAAGTGTTTGGAGACCCGAAAAATCCTTTGCTCATTTCTGTTAGAAGCGGGGGGGCCGTTTCACAGCCGGGAATGATGTATACTTTCCTTAATGTCGGATTAAATGAGGAGATTGCCGCCGGGATTGCCTCACAAACCGGCAATAGTTGGTTTGCCTGGGATAATTATCGCAGGTTTCTCCAGTGTTGCGGCATGTCATCCGATCTTGGGAGGAATGATTTTGACGCAATTATTAACGAGTTCAAGCAACGCCTGAGCATTCCTTATAAAAGAGAGTTTCCCGGCCAAGAGATGAGAAAAGTGGCGCTGGCTTATAAAGATATGATAAGGGATGCTGGAATTGATATTATAGAAGATCCATTCGAACAACTGTATCTGGCAGTAAAAAGCGTCCTTGGGTCCTGGGAATCATCGAAAGCCAAAGCTTACCGTAAAATTATGGGCATATCGGATGACTGGGGGACGGCCGTTACTGTTCAGGAAATGGTTTTCGGCAATCTTGGCCAACAGGCGGGTTCAGGAGTCTTTTTTACCCATAATCCGAGATGGTCGGGGGATATCCTGGGGTTGTGGGGCGACTTTACACTCGGAAATCAGGGTGAAGATGTGGTTTCAGGGCTTGTCAATACCATGCCGATTTCAATCAATCAGCAGGATGTTGAAATGAGGCAGACCGACATAACCCTTGAGTCACATTTTCCGCTTATTTTCAAGGCATTAAAAGATTGGTCGAGCGAATTAGTCTATAAAAAAGGTTGGAGCCCGCAGGAAATCGAGTTTACATTTGAGAGCCCTTCAATAAAGGATCTGTATCTGCTCCAGGCCAGAGATATGACTATGAGAGAGAGGAAAAAGGTTCTGACCTTTGATCCCGGGAAAATATCAGAGGACAAATATTTAGGACACGGTATCGGAGTCAGCGGCGGGGCAATGAGCGGCCGGGTGGTTTTCAGCCTGGATGAAATCGATAAGTGGAGAAAGCTGGAGCCGAAAACTTCTTTAATCCTTCTCAGGGCAGATACTGTTCCAGATGATATTCAGGAAATATATGCCTCCGACGGCCTGCTTACCGCGCGTGGAGGGTTAACATCCCACGCCGCTGTCGTGGCCCATCGGCTCGGCAAAACATGTGTGGTTGGATGCGTGGATCTTGTCTGTAATGAAAAGAAAAAAAACTGCCTGTTTAACAAGATATCATTAACAACCGGTGATTATATAAGCATTGACGGTCGTGAAGGCTCTGTTTATCATGATTTTATTGATATCAAAGAAAGTTGATAGCGTCGTGAAAAGCCAAAAACATACGCTTTGGAGTGCTGGTTAAAAAAGACAGATAAATCATTTCGCTTGAAAAATTGAATTTGGCTCCTTTACCGCCTTGACTTTGATAGAAATCAAGGGCGCGAAACTTGAGTAAATTAATTCAACATTTAAAATTTAAAATTAGAGCGAAGCGTTAAGGGGGAATGCCATGGATAATGATAAAGGGTTAAAGCTTGGGATAAACGGTTTTGGCAGAATCGGAAAGCTTACCTTATGGCACAATATCGGGCGAAAATATTTTAATGAAATTGTTATAAATGTTGGTCGCAAGATCGGCACATCCCTTGATGATATTGCGCATTATGCGGAAAGGGATTCAACTTACGGCTTATTGCATGCATACCTGTACGGTTATAAAGCCAAACCTTTTATTGAAAAGCTGGATGAAAAAAGCGGCTGTATGACAATTGACGGGATAAAGGTAAGGTTTTTAAAAACTGCCAGAAATCCGGGCGAAATAAACTGGAGAGAACACGGCGTAAAGCTGGTGGTAGATACTACCGGACGGTTTCTTGATCCGACTCTTCCGCCGGAACATCCCAAAGGATCGGTGCGCGGACATATTGGCTCAGGAGCGGAAAGGGTGATTGTATCCGCCCCTTTTAAGATCAGGGATAAAGGACTTGCCATGCCTGAGGATGCAGTAACGACCGTAATGGGTATAAATGATAACGACTATGACCCAAGGCGCCATAACATTGTATCAAATGCATCCTGCACTACTACATGCCTTGCCCATATGATAAAACCTCTTCTCAATTATTTCGGCGCAGGCAAGATACTCTCAGCCTCCATGGCTACGGTACATGCGGCCACCGGTTCACAGCAGGTCCTTGACAGGCTGCCGAAAACAGGAGCAATTGATCTGAGAAAAAACAGAAGTGTAATGAATAACATTATCCTTACCACAACCGGCGCCGCCAATACACTCAGACTCGTTATACCTGAAATGGAACATATAGGATTCATTGCGGAATCGGTTAGAATCCCCACCAACACAGGCTCCCTCATTATTCTTGTTCTTAATCTCCAGGAGGAATTGTCCGGAGAATCGATAAGGAGGGAATTAATCAACAATATATACATGCAGGCTGCATCGGATGACCCAAGAGGATATCTCTATTATACGGATAAGCAGAATGTTTCCGAGGATATAATCGGCATGCCTCTGGTTGCGGCGGTTATTGAAGGCCATGAGACACATACCCGCACGGCAAATGTGACAATAGATCTAAAAAATGCGCCTGAGCTGGAAAAAGATATCATATCTTCGCTAAAAAACACGGTCGTCAAGATACCGGTAACTCAGGCCGTTATATATGGATGGTACGACAATGAAATGGCCAGCTATGTCAACCTGCTGGGAGACAGGATAGTTTCAATAGCTGAGAATATGTAACTTTGCTCTAATGCAACATTGTAAAATTACCACCTTAACTTGCAATTTGACTTAGTCCTGCACATCTTTCGAGGTATAATGTTGACATTGCCCCATATTTATGCCATTAGGTGGCTAAAACAATGGGCAATAATATGAAAAGGTTTTCAGAACAATATCTGGTCCAATGGATCAAAACGCGGCGAAGAAAGCCTCTCATCCTCCGTGGTGCGCGGCAAGTTGGAAAGTCTACGCTTGTAAGACAGTTTGCCAACCAACAGAATTTGTTGTTGAATGAAATAAATCTTGAACGACATCTTGAGTTGGACAAGGTCTTTGCGACGCTCGATATAGCCGTAATCCGCGGAGAATTGGAAGCTCTGGTGGGTCGCTCGATCACAAAACAGGGATCTCTCCTTTTTCTGGACGAAATCCAGGCAACACCGTCAGCGATCCAGGCGCTCCGATATCTCTATGAAGACCTTCCGGATATACCGGTCATTGCGGCAGGGTCTCTACTGGAGTTCACTCTTGCCGATCACAGTTTCTCCATGCCGGTAGGACGTATCGAGTACCATCACCTCGGCCCGATGACATTCCGGGAATTCCTGCAGGCCATCGAACCGGCTTTATGTCGTTATCTTGATGACTTGGACTTTGACTCCATACTGCCGGAGTCCGCTCACCGAAAGTTGCTGATGCGCCAGCGACAATACATGTTCGTGGGGGGTATGCCGGAGGCGGTGCTGATGTTCCATGAAAGTGCCTCGCTAAAGGAAGCGGCTGCCGTACACCGCCGCATCGTCAGCACCTATGAGGACGATTTCGCCAAGTATGCCCGTCACCACGAGTTGGTGCTTCTCCAGCGCATATTTCACCTAATTCCCAGCCAGGTAGGGCAGAAGGTCAAATACGTAAACTTCTCAAGGGAAGATCGCTCCCGTGACGTAAAGGCCGCCATCGAGTTGCTTGCGAAAGCCCGCGTCTGCACTCGTGTTTTCGCCAGTCACTGCTCCGGCATTCCGCTCTATGCCGACATCAATGAGTTTGCCTACAAACTCCTGTTTCTGGATGTGGGACTTATGAATCATGTGTGCGGTCTGGATTGGCCGACATTGAGGAGAATGAACGATGTGCAATTGATTAATGAAGGCGCTGTGGCCGAACAGTTTATCGGACAACATCTGGCCTACGCCAGCAAGGGCGCAGATCCTCCCAGACTGGTCTACTGGTTGCGAGAAGGACGTAAGACAAACGCCGAGGTTGACTACGTGATTTCCAGTGGCCCTAATATTTTTCCTGTTGAGGTCAAAGCGGGACGGAGCGGGACGTTGCGCTCTCTGCACCAATTCGTGGCATGCGGAAAATCGCTAAAGGCCGTTCGGCTTGACATGAACCAGCCCAGTCGTCAGCAAGTCACCTATCAAGTGCCGACTGCCGGTAAACACCAAAAAACGTTCTTTGAACTTCTTTCCTTACCACTGTATGGTGTTGGAGAATTAAAGCGGTTGCTGGACCAGGAATGAAATTGTGGTAAATGTTGGTCGTCAAGATACCGGTAACTCAGGCTGTTATATACGGATGGTACGACAATGAAATGGCCAGCTATGTCAACCTGCTGGGAGACAGGATTGTTTCAATAGCTGAGAATATGTGACTTTTTTTCGTTTTGTGAAAAGCCCTTGACATATTAAGCAATTCCAATTATTGATAATCAATAATTGGATATTAATAAAATGGAGTGATATGGCTAACCCATTCACATTGCAGGTTATTCCCCCTTTTTTTCCTTTTTGCAACCGTATAATCGAGCTTGAACAACTGTGTTCTCATGCATGCAATAAAGCTAATGTTGTTTTATTTTCGCCCCGACGCTACGGCAAAACTTCACTTATAAGAAGACTCCAGGCTGACCTGTCTGACAAGGGTTTTTTTACGTTTTATATCGATTTTTTTATGGCGACTTCTGAAAATGAAATCGCCCGGCGTATTTCCCAAAGTATATATTCTGTCTTGCATAAGCGCGAATCTCTTTTGAACAAAGGCGTTCGTTTTCTAAAAACATTTAAGACCTTCCGCCCTGTTTTTAAACCTTCCCCTGAAAGCGGTTTTTCCTTTTCTGTTGAGCCTGTTTCATCAGTTATGCCAGGTATCGACCTTATTGATAATGTCATGGAAGAACTGGGAATATTTATTCGCAATGAATCGATAAAGGCCCATATTGTTTTTGATGAATTCCAGGAAATCAGCGAACTGAAAAAATCATCCATAGAAGGGGTGCTGAGAAGACACATCCAGGAGCAACAGGCATCCTATTTTTTTGTGGGCAGCCGCCGGAGAATTCTTCTCGATATGTTCAACAGAAAAAACCGGCCATTTTATCAAAGCGCAATAATGTATCCCTTAAAACCTCTACCTGATAAGGAACTTGTTTCATTTCTGGTTGAAAGATTTAAGGATAGCGGGAAAAGTTGTTCCATTCGTGTCGCTGAAAAAATTTCGGAAAAGGTTATGCAGTATCCTTACTATGCACAGGCCCTGGCATATAACATATTCGAAATTTCTGAAGATATTGTTTCGGACAATGATATCCAGGCCGGTTTTAATAACTTGCTGGCTTCGGAGAGATACGGCTACGAGGCTGTAGTTCAAGGGCTGACAGGGTCCCAAATCGCCCTGTTGAAAGCGCTTGCCGTTGATCCTGTTTCAAAAATCCTTTCTGCTGAATACATGAAGCAACACAGGCTCTCTGCCGGCGGAATTCAATACGCACGCAACAAACTGGAAAAACTGGATTTAATAGAGAAACACAATAATATCTGGAAAATAGTCGATCCGGTTTTCGGCTGCTGGCTGGCCGGGTATTGAGATGGCCAGCTATGTCAACCTGCTGGGAGACAGGATTGTTACAATAGCTGAAAATATGTGACTTTGCTTTAAGCTAAATTAAGCAAAAAATCGCTTAAAAGGCGTGTCAATAGGGTGGCTGATAGGGTAAGCAAGAGTCAAGAGCGGACTTGACCCCATTCTTTTTCTGACAAAAGGAAAAAAATAATTGGTCGTGGAAATCTATGTGCCGCTAAATAATACCTTAAACCTAGGAAGGACGAGTTGAAATCAATGTTTGAAACACTTCAGAAGCTCTTTCAATGGTTACCTACCTTGCCCGTGGAAGCCAAGATACCAATTACTATCGCTATGGTAAGTGTAGCTGCCTTTTTTGTCGTTATGCTATGGTATCCAACCTCTGCAATCGTTTCGGAAGTTTCGCCGCAACAAATCAGAGAAATGCTCAACGAGCTATCTAATATTCAGCAGAACTGGGATTCACGGTGGCGGGATGTGGAACCATTGGCTGAACGAGCAAGGGCGTCCTTCGAGAAACGGTTTCCTAAACAAGCCGCAAAGATCGAAGAAGCTCAAAAGACCTACAAAAGCGTTTCTGACGTGGCAAGGGTCCTTAAAATTCAACTTCAGATCGTAAACGACCATCTTCAAAAGTAAACACATTAAAAGGAGGAAATGACATGTACTCACTTAAGACGGCGGCAATTGCTTTTCTGATCACAGGTGTTTTTCTTGGGAAGGCGTACGCCCAACATCCAATTACGGTAACCATTAATAGCATTTCTCGTGATCATCAGATTGTCGGGAATGTAATTGGATTGACTGAAACTGCCAGGAAGAATCATAAAATGGTAGTGTTCGTCAAGACCGATAAGTGGTATATCCATCCATACGCTCAGGGTGGTGATGGTAAGTCATGGGCGGCAATTGCACCTGATGGATCATGGAAGATTTCAACCGTAAAGCGCGATTTTCCTGCCTCATCGACCGCCGCACTGGTGGTAACAATGGGGAGTAAAGTACCCTCACCTATTAAAGACCTGAACAGTATTCCCCACATAGCAATATTCGTAAAGGAACTTGAAGGGACATCGGACTTTAACAAACTATAACATCACCCAACAATCACATCCAGACGGAGAATGCGGGACCCTTGGGGGTGTAACCATTTGGTGTTTTAATATATAACGTCCATAAATAAGTAAGTAAATCATGCTTAAAAGATAGTTGAACGAAGCCGCTACGCGGCAGAAAAACAATCAAAAATAGTGTATAACTCCTATACGTGTCCAATTCCGGGCACTTATAAAAAAGGAGTATACATTATGAAGTCTACAGAAGCAAATCGATTTAAGAAACTCTA
>JACNLL010000086.1 GCA_014381545.1 Candidatus Desulfaltia bathyphila | reverse complement strand
GGCAGGAGTATTGCTCCCTTGTTTGCGCCTCTTGGAATAGACTGGCGCGGAAGTGTGGCGCTTCTTACCGGTTTTGTGGCAAAGGAGATAGTTGTCAGCTCGATGGGCATCCTTTATGCTGTTGAAGATGATGAAAAAGAGCCTGATGCTCTTCAGAGCGCTCTTGTCAAATCCAACATGACACCTCTTTCAGCTTTTTCAATGATGCTCTTTGTTCTTTTGTATCTTCCATGCATTGCTACAATGGCAGCCATCTGGCGGGAAACCGGGGGATTTAAGTGGATGCTTTTCTCTCTTCTATACAGCACGTCTCTTGCATGGGTTGTGTGTTTTTGTGTGTATCAGGGAGGAAAGATTATAGGGATTAATTAAAAAACACCATGCAAAACTTGAAATATATAGTTGCAGCGACAATTTTTTTTATAATATTTAGCGGCATTGCTCTGGCTGAACGCTTAGCTGTGACATCGTCAGTTGCCAACATACGTTCCGGACCTGGCACAGGTTATGATATTTTATGGAAGGTTGAAAAATATTATCCCATTGTGATTATAAAAAAAACAGGCTCATGGTACTTTTTTTGTGATTTTGAAGAGGATGAAGGATGGATACATAAATCGCTTATCAATAAAATTCCGTCCGTCATCACAAAGAATGCAAAGTGCAACATCCGGTCAGGCCCGGGCTTAAACTATAAGATATTATTTTATGTTGAGAAAGGAATTCCGTTTAAGGTTATTAAACGAAAAGGCAAGTGGATTAATATTCAACATGCGGATGGAGACAGGGGGTGGATTCACAAGTCTTTAGTCTGGTAAGAGACCTTTGAAAGGAGAATATGGCTAAGAAAAGGATAACGAGAAAACAACTGCTAAAAGGATCCGATGAATTTATAAGCTTTTCATCCAGATTATTACAATCTGCGATAAAATATAAGGTTCAAATATCATTTGCCCTTGGTGTAATTGCATTGCTTGTAATTGTTGTTTCAGGGATCCGGTATTTTTCAAATAAAGCCGAAAACAGGGCATTTGCCTTGCTGGACCAGGCTGTAACCGGATATAATTTTATTGTGAAGGATAATGGGCCTGAAAAGGCTTATCAGGATATTGGGCAGCATTTTGATTTTATTATAAAAAAATATTCAAAAAAAGATGCCGCAAAACTTGCAGGGCTTATATATGCTAATATTTGTTACAATGCAGGCGATTATGAAAAGGCAACAGCCTTGTATAATAAATCTCTAAAAGACTTTAAAAATTACCCATCGATTAAAACATTTATTCTGAGCGGGATAGGTTACAATCATGAAGAAAAAAATGATTACAAGGCCGCAGCGAACTATTTTGAAATGATTGTTTCGCAATCAGGCGCTATCATGAAGGACGAGGCTCTTTTCAATCTGGGCCGGCTTTATGCGGCAATGGGTGAAAACGAAAAAAGCATGGCGGCTTTTAAGAAGATTATTTCCGACTATACTGATTCAATCTATATTGATCTCGCAAGAGAAAGGGTAAGCGGTTGATGAACAAAAAAAATCGGCCAAGCGGGGGAGGTACCGATTGGCCGTTAAGGAGAAAAACAGATGGAAAAATTATCAGGTTGTCTATTTGTTAAAGCAACTTGCGTGCCAAGTTGTATGGCTAATGTGTCCAACTCCTTTATTGCTGAGTTATCAATAGGTTATATTTTTATCAGAGATAATTGCCGTTGTAAACTACTTATTAATAATCAAAATCGGTTTCCACGTGGAAACGCTTGGTTTCCATTTGGAAACTGATCGCGTTTTTTATTTTTTCACCACTCGACCAGTCAACTACTCGACTACTCGACCAATATCCTAAGACAGTCCGTGTCTGCTTATTTTTTTGCTCAGGCCGCTTTTGCCGATTCCGAGAAGTTCAGCGGCATCAGACTGAACATCTGTAAGCTTCAATGCCCTTTTGATCATATTTTTTTCAACCAGGGCAAGAGTCTCATATAATTTTGCATTATTGGGTATTCCGTCAAGATACATTGAACTGTCAACATTATTCCTGAAATCCTTTGGAAGATCGGACACTTTGATGATTTCATCAGGGCACATAATCATCGCCCTTTCAATAACATTCTCCAGTTCCCGAACATTTCCGGGCCAGTTATAATTGTTAAAGAGACGTTCAACTTCATGGTCAAGACCCTTAACAGGAGTATCTGAGCTGCGTTCATCAGCATATTTTTTTATAAAGTGATTAATTAAAAGCCGGAGATCATCTATGCGTTGTTTCAGAGGAGGCAGAACAATATTCACCACATTCAATCTATAAAACAGGTCCTCCCTGAAGCGGCCCTGATTCATCTCTTCCTTTAACTGTTTGTTCGTGGCGGCAATGATGCGGATGTTGACGGAAACCTGCTTAACTCCGCCGACTCTTTCAAAACTCTTTTCCTGGAGAACGCGCAAAAGCTTTACCTGGAGACTTTGTGAAAGCTCACCGATTTCATCAAGGAACAGAGTTCCTCCGTCAGCCAGTTCAAACCGCCCCTTCTTCATTGTTATGGCGCCGGTAAATGCCCCTTTTTCATGTCCGAAAAGTTCGCTTTCAAGAAGATTTTCAGCAAGGGCGCTGCAGCTTACGGCAATAAAAGGTTTATCACGCCTCGGGCTGTTGAAGTGAATGGCTTTTGCCGCCAGCTCTTTCCCTGTGCCGCTTTCACCCTCGATCAAGACGGTCGCATGGGCTGGCGCAACTTTACGGATTATTTCAAAAACATCCTGCATTGACTTGCTTTTGCCGATTATGTTGCTGAAACTGTACTTTGACTTTACAGCATCACGCAGGTATCTGTTTTCTTTGACTACGCGGTACATTGCAATGGCTTTGTTCACATAAATAACCAGCCTTTCATTATCAAAAGGCTTAAGAATATAATTGTAAGCCCCTTTTTGCATTGCCTGTACCGCCTTTTCCACTGTGCCATAGGCAGTCATCATTATGACCGGAAGATCCGGATAGTCGACTTTGATTTTTTCAAGCAATTCCATTCCGTCCATTGAAGGCATTTTCATATCGGTTAAAACAAGGTCAACATCGGAGTTGTTCAGAATTTCAAGCGCCTCTCGACCGCTATTGGCGGTTAAGGTTGTAAAACCTTCTTCTTCCAGCACAGCGCTTAATATGGGCGGATAATTTTTTTCATCATCTACGATTAGAATGGTTTCCATTGTTATATGCCTCAAGATAATCTTTAGGAATTTAGGAATTTAGGAATTGAAGGTATTCTATTGATTTTAATTCCTAAATTCCTAAATTCCTAAATCTCCCTTACAGGTAATTTAACTAAGACTCGAGCGCCTCTTGTAGATCTGTTATCAATATGAATAATTCCGTTGTGCGCTTCGATAATGTTTTTTACAATACCCAGGCCCAGGCCCGTACCCTTTTCCTTTGTAGTAAAAAAAGGTTCCCATATCTTTTCCATAACATCTTTTGGTAAGCCTTCCCCTTTATCTTCAAAAGCAATTGTTATTAAGTCATCCCTTGAAGTAAGCCGAATATGTATTTCCCCGCCACCGGGCATGGCCTGCATGGAGTTTATTAATATATTAAGGAATGCCTGATATAACATGGCGGAATCGGCCATTATTTTCGGGAGATTATTGTCATAATGCTTCTTAATTATATAGCCCTGTTTTTTTAGCTGTGATGCAAGAAAGGTAATATTTCTGTCAAGTACTTCTTCAACACGGCACGGGGCAAGGTTCGGCATTTTAGGTTTCGCAAAATTTAAAAAATCTGTTATTATATTATTCAGTCGATCCGATTCTTCGAGAATTATATCAGGAACAGCGCTTGAAGGATCAAAATGGTTCATTTTTTTCTTTAGAAGAGCGGCCGAACTCCTGATGATTCCCAGTGGATTTCGGATTTCATGGGAGACACCCGCCACCATCTCTCCCAGCGAAGACAGATGCTTCGCTTTAGTTAATTGCTCTTTAAGCCGCAGCCTTTCTCGGGCTCTATTTTCAATAATTGCCTCTCCCCTTTTGACCACAAAGAAAAGGGCCAAAAACAGAGCTCCCATAATCAGGGTAATCGTGATAATAGCTAATATCTGGAATCGAAAAATTGTTTTAAAATCTTCTGATATGTCTTGAACGATTTCAAAAACACCGAAAATCTGTCTTGTTAACGTCGGCAAAGGCTCTTCCGTGCGCAATGGAGCAAATGTAATCAATTTAACATTTTGGGGAAATCCAAACAGGATCTGAAAAAAGTTGCCTCTTTGAATCAGTTTTGATGTTGATGCGCCCGAAAGAGCGCTCAGATACCCTTTGCCTCCGACATTGTTGACTCCTATCAGTTTCTGATCATAACTGTAAATAATTGTGTTATTCTTGTCATAAATGTTTACCTTATCTACATTGAAGCTGTGCAAAGTGCTTCTGACGATCATATCCATTCTTTTGTAATATTTTTCTTCACTGAGCCGGATTACTCTATGGCGTGTTATGGAAAGAGGAAGGTAAAATTTCATATAAACTTGGTGGTTAAGATTTGCCACAAGAAGCTTGGCATAGTCTTCACTCTTCTTGAGCTGCATCATCCTTGCCCAGTGGTTGTTGAGGCCTGCGAGAATCAGTATTCCTAAAAAGATTAATATCAGGCTTGTAAAGGTGAAATACTTTACCAGTTTGAATGGTTTGACTTTTTCATCTAAAGGCTTGGAAATCATATTTATTAAAATGCGGCGGGTTCAATGTTATCCTTTACTTAGGGATCGGGATATCTGATAAAAGACTTTTAATATCTTCATCCGCAAAGCTGATTCCGGCTCCGATAAAAAAGGATTCTTTTCCTTCGTCACTTATAAAATTGTCAAATCCTGAGGTTATATAGATATGTTTAAACGGTCTATAGTCGGCTTTGAATTTCAGGTGTGCGTTTCTGTCCGGATCAAAATCAAAGGCTTCTAATGAGAGGGTCAAACGATCACTGAAGAGATAGTAATCAAGGCCGACGCCACCGGTAGACTCAAAAAGACCGCCACGCAGGCCGATGTCATAGTATCGCTTTGCTATCTGGGCTGAAAACTTGAGTGCATCCTTGTCGGTTTCCACTGTACGTGTAGTAGTCCCGTCCTTCGTGGTATCTGTTACCTTCTCCTTTCCGCCTGGATCATCCACTATCTGAAGCAGATAATATTTATCCTCTTTGGGTTGAATGCGAAGCGAAAGATAGGATTTAAGCTCATCGCTGTCAAAAAGATATTCTCCTCTATAATCAAGATATGTTTTATATTGGTCCTGTTTCTGGAGATAATCGTTTATGCTGACGAGAGAGGTGTTAATATTTTCTACTGTTTCATCTTCATTGATCAGCTTCCCGATGGAGCCTTCGCCCCTGTTGATCTTGTCTGTAATTGTTTTAAGAGATGCAAGGGCTTCATTTAAGTTATTAACTGTTTCTTCCTCGTTTACCAGTTTTCCGATGCTGCCTTTGCCGCGGTTAATCTTGGACGTAATATCGTTAATACCGGCGATCAGCACCTCCATTTTTTCAGAGGCCTTGCGCACATTAGATATTATACCGCGGATGTCCTCCCTGTTAGTAGTTCCGATTTTGTTTAATGTTTCTGAAAACTCGGACAGGTTGGCAATTATGTTTGTGACATCCTCGTTGTTTTCCTGAACGGTTCTGTTTAAGGTTTCAACCATTTCTTTAATATTTTCAATGATTGAGCTAAGTGAAGCCTCTCCTTTTTCGCCGCCGACAACATTTGCAAGGGAATCTGTCAGCCTGTTGATATTTTTTGCCACCTCGTCCAAAGTCATCATAAGGGAGTCCATATCTGTTGTAGGGACGGTTTTGACAATCCTGTCCCCCTCTTTTAGTAGGGGAGCGGAAGGGGATCCCTGGACAAGTTCAACATATTTATCGCCCAGAATACCTTTGGTTCTGATAACAGCTTTTGCATCCTTTCTTAATCTTACATCAGAATTAATCCTTAAAACAACCAGCGCTTTTCCGTTTTCCAGAGAAATCTTGCGAACCCTGCCGACCTCCACGCCGGCAATTTCTACCTGAATATCTTCTGCAAGACCTGTTGCGGAGTCAAAATATACATTAAGATCATATCCCCTTGCTCTTTTAAAGCTCAGTTCTCCAACCCGCATTGACATATATGTCAGCATGAGAATGCCGATTACTACAAAAATACCTACTTTTGCTTCACTTGACATAGCTTTTAGATAAAGAATTTAGGAATTAAAGGTATTCTGTTGATTTCAATCCCTCAATTCCTCAATCCCTTAATTCCTACCCAATGAACCGTTTAACAACAGGATTGTTCGATAATCGTATTTCTTCGGGAGTTCCTATTTTTATAATCTTTCCTTTATACAACATGGCTACCTTATGTGCAATCTTGAAAGTGGACCTGATATCATGACTGATAACGACAAAGGTTGCCTTTGTGTGACGCTGTGTATTTATAACAAGGTTGTCGATGCCTTCGCACATGATAGGATCAAGTCCGGTTGTGGGCTCGTCAAACAGCACAATTTTTGGATTAAGCGCAATAGCCCTTGCAAGCCCGACACGCTTTCGCATTCCTCCTGACAGCTCGGAAGGCATCTTGTGCGTTACATTTTTCAAATCAACCGCTAATAATTTCTCTTCTACGATTTCATCGATTTCCTTTTTAGATAATTTTGTATGCTCTTTGAGCGGGAACGCAACATTTTCTCCAACCGTCATTGAATCAAAAAGCGCTGCGTCTTGAAAGAGCATGCCGAATACTTTTCGTATTTCATTAAGCTCCTTATCGTTTAGCTTTGCAGTATCAACGCCGTTAACAAGCACCTGGCCTGAATCAGGTTTAATAAGGCCGATAATATGTTTTAAAAGAACACTTTTGCCTCCGCCGCTTCGGCCGATAATGACGGTAATCTTCTCAGGTTCAATCTTAAGATCAAGATTGTCTAAAACCTTTTGGCCTTTAAATGATTTGCATATTTTTATAAGCTTGATCATTAGAACATAAATGACGTAAGAAAATAATCGCTAATAAAGATTGTTACCGATGACAGGACTACCGACTGGGTGGTTGCCTTCCCAACCCCTTCGGCTCCGCCTGTTGTACGAATTCCTTTATAACATCCTATCAGGGAAAGTATCAGTCCAAAACATGCCGCTTTTATAAGGCCGTTGAAAATATCTTCAAGCTCAACAAATTCAACAATTTTAGCTATAAAAATTCCGGAATTGATTTTCATCAATTCTACGCCGACAAAATAGCCGCCTAAAATGCCGACAAAATCGGATACTATTGTCAAAACAGGCAGCATAACTATTGCGGCAACTATGCGCGGCATCACAAGATAGTGAATCGGATTGACCGACATAGTATGCAATGCATCAATCTGCTCTGTAACCTTCATGGTCCCCAGTTCGGCCGTCATTGCCGAACCCACGCGTCCCGTAACCATTAAGGCGGTAAAAACAGGCCCTAATTCGCGTGTTACGCCCAACGCAACGGTTGCGCCGACCAGGCTTTCACCTCCGAACATTTTAAAACCATGATACGATTGAAGGGCGAACACCATGCCGGTAAATGTTCCTGTTATCAATACAACAAAGATGGAGTTTACTCCAACAAACTCCATCTGCTTGAAAATAACTCTGAAACGAAATGGCGGTCGCAACATCCAAGTACTTGCGGAAATTAAAAGCAGTATAATTCTGCCAGATTCTTCAACAGCAATTATAAAGGGTCTTCCCGCAAGTTCAAGTAAGCGTATCATCGGATTTCTATCCGCTTCGTTGCTTCGATGATTCGATGATTCGTAACCCATCTTTATCCCTTAATCCCTAATCATTCCAGTATGAGCGCAAGCTTCACTTCGTGTCCAGTATCCATATATGGAAACCGACCCTTAAAGTCAAGGCTAAACCTTTAGTATAGCATGGAAAACCCAGTTCCTTAGGCCAGGTCAGAGATCATCGGCTTTGCCTGGAAATATGGTCAGGGGCGAAATAACACAATATATAGGGACTAAATTAAAAATAACACAATATAAGATAATTATGCATAATTATAGATAAAAGATGTATAATTATGCATAATTATCTTGACTTAATTATAAATTTAAACAATTTTTAAAAGGTGCAATACAGCTTTTGATTTAAGAAATAATAAATTTATAGAGGGTTACATATATGAGCAAGAATTCCTTAAAAGAAATTAGAGAATCTCTTCTGATGAGTAAATCCGAACTTGCCAGGGAAGCAAATATTTCGCCGATTACTATTGCTCGCATAGAAAAAGGCATGAAGTGCCGAATGGAAACCAAACGAAAAATTCTTTTGGCGCTGGGTTTTGGGCTTTCCGATAAAAAGAAGATATTTGGTAGTTAAGAGCATATTATGTTATTCAAGAAAACATCACATCTTGTTGGTCTGGACATAGGTTCCGGGGCTTTAAAAGCCAGCGAGATTGTGGAAACAAAAAGTGGGCACTGCCTGCAGCATTTCGGAATGCTGGATATTGCTCACGGCGCTATTGAAGAAGGGGTTATTAAGGATGCCGACGAGATTGCAGCTTCAATTCGTAAACTCTTTAACGAAAATAGTTTCAAGACGCAGAATGTCGCCATATCAATCGGCGGCTACTCTGTAATTGTTAAAAAGATCAGTGTTCAAACAATGACGGAAGAACAATTTCAGGGAGTTATTAATTCTGAGGCAGAGCAGTATATTCCATTTGATATAAGCGAGGTTAATCTTGATTACCAGATACTTGGAGAGACTGAAAACAACCCTAATCAGATGGATGTACTTCTTGTCGCAGCCAAAAAGGAGGTTGTCGACAGCTATGTCAATCTTATTCAGATGGCCGGACTTAATCCCTGTGTAATAGATATCGATACTTTTGCGCTGCAAAATATTTTTGAACTAAATTATGCTCCGGAAGATGAAAACATTGCTCTTATTGATATCGGAGCCGGCAAGACCTCGTTGAATATACTGAAGGGTAATTCTTCCCTATTCATGAGAGATGTGACGCTTGGATGCGGTATGATAAACAGGGAAATAGTTTCACTTATTAATTGTTCCTATGAGGAAGCTGAACAGCTTAAATACGGCGATCAACCGGACAAAATTTCCCATGATGATCTAAAAGAAATTATTTCATCGGTGGTAGATGACTGGTGCAATGAAATAAGGCGTGCACTTGACTTTTTTTATTCCGCATATCCTGATGATCAGATAAAAAGGATTATTCTGAGCGGTGGAGGGGCTTACATTAAGGAATTTCGTGAACTTCTCGCTATAGAAACATCATCTGAAGTGGAAATAATTAATCCTTTTAAAAATATTCAAATAGATAAAAAAAGTTTTGATATTTCATACCTTGAACGAATAGCCCCTCAAGCTGCCATCAGCATGGGGCTATCAATTAGAAAAATTGATGACAAATGATACGAATTAATCTTCTGCCATTTCGTGTTGCACGTAAAAAGGAGAATATACGACGTCAGATCTCCATTTTTCTGCTATCTCTTTTTTTGATCACTATGATTATGATTTATTATAATATAAGATTAAACAGCAAGATACAGGATTTGAATACCAGGACAAATAAAACTACAAAGGAGCTGGCCCAATATAATAAGATCAATAATGAGATAAAATTTATCAAAAAAAAGTTGGAACTGCTGACAAAGAAGACAGATGTCATTAAAAATCTTGATCTGAGCCGTGAAGATGCCGTCCGTTTGCTCGATGCCATGACAGAGATGGTTGTTGAAAAACGGATGTGGCTGAATATCCTGGAAACAAAAGAAAAAATCGTCAGCATTAAGGGGGTTGCTTTAGACAATAAAACCGTGGCCGATTTTATGACGCGTCTTGAGGACTCAAAGCTTTTTAAGAGGGTGGAATTGAAAACCACAAAACAACAAAAATTTAAAAAAACTATAAATCTGAAAAGTTTTGAAATTACATGTGAAAGCTAAAGGTGTGTCAACTTTGCAGGTGGGGCAAAAAATAAATGAAAAAGATTAAAATATCATTGGAATTATTTTCGCCTGTTTTTGAAAAAGTCGAAAAAATTTCAAAGAAACAAAGGATGCTGATATATTACGGCGCCATAACGATCCTGATAGGCGCTTTTGTATATTTTTGTTGTCTCCCCAAATACAAGACAATCGATAAATTAAACCAAAATTATGATAAGCTTGAGCAGCAGCTTGGTTTGGCCAAAATAAATGCAATGCAACTTGGAAAATTCCGAAACAATATGAAAAAGGCGGAAAAGGATTACAGGCTTGTAGTGAAAGCATTACCGGAAAAACAGGAAATACCGGCTTTGCTGGCAGGCATTTCACAAGCCGGCCAGGTTGTCGGCCTGGAGTTTCTCCTGTTTCAGCCAAAAGCGGAAATAAAAAAGGATTTTTATGCTGAAATTCCTGTATCAATTCAGGTGGCAGGCAACTATCACAATGTCGGGCTTTTTTTTGACAAGGTCGCAACTTTACCAAGAATTGTTAATATACAAGAAATAAAGATAACCTCGCTGAAGGGTAGCGACGAGCTCATCACTTCATGCAGCGCCGTCACCTACAAGTTCATCGATGAAGCTCCTCCTGAGAAGTCAGGTGAAAAGAAAAAATAAAAAGAAACGTAACTACTCAGGTTCACAGTTCCACGGTTCACGGTTACAAAAAAACTTATGTTTAAATATTTTTTGCGTAGCATAATATGTTTATTGTTTTCAGTTTTTTTGCTTTTTGGTTGTGAAGACAAGACCTCGGCGCCAGGTCAACCAAAGATATTCAGTAAAAAGATCGTCATTAAAACTGAAAAGACAATCAAGAAGCCTGTGGCTTTATCAACCACAAAACCTGATAAGACCAGCGAAGAAATAGCTTTAAAGCCTGAGCCGGCTGCCGCCGAAACCATGCTTTACAATCCTGAAGGAAAGATTGACCCGTTTGCTGCTTTATTCAAAGAAGAAAAGCCGGTTGCCGGGGATGGAGAGGCCATGGAAATGGGGAAAGCAGGGATATGCATTCCACATACTCCCCTGCAAAAGGCGGATTTAAGCCAGTTGAAGCTTGTGGGAATAATTCGCGCATCAAGCGGAAACAGAGCAATGGTGGAAGAGACTTCCGGCAGGGGATATGTCATTGAAAAAGGCACATTCATCGGAATAAATTGCGGCAGGGTCGGCCGGATATTAAAAGACAGGGTAATTGTAGATGAACCGTTGCTGCCGGTTGATGAAGTGAATAAGGGTTCCATATACGATGTTGATGGTAAAAGCTTTTTTATAACCGAAATCAACGGTAAAAGGTTTATTAATATTGACGGCAAACAGTTTGAAGCCAAAATTAACAAAATTAATGGCATGGCTTATTATATCGATCCACAGGAACTGAAACTTCAGAAACCACCTGGAGAATAAAAAATGTTTTACAAAATTATAAAATTTTCAAAAACCAGGGCTTTGTCAATTCTGTTGATAATTCTGATGATGCTTTTTGCAGGATGTGCTTCAAGCAAGGCGGTAAAGCAGGCAGATCAGGAAGAGGCAGATCAGAAAGTCGGGGAGTCTCTTAATCTTATCACGGATATCAGCACGGCAGAGGGTTCGGAATCACTTGCCATATTAATTAAAGCAGAGCGGCTGCTGACCTATACTTCTGTGAAGCAGCCTATGCCTTTAGGTGTGGTGCTTTACTTTCCTGAAACAGGCCTGGGTGAAATCGAGGCTGCTCTGATCCTGGACAGTGATATTGTTGCGTCAATTAAAGCTTCCGAGCTGACCGAAAACGGGCATACATCCCGAATTGAAATTGCATTAAAAAAGGATGCTGCTTATGAAGTATTCCGTGAAGGAAACGGCCTGCAAATATTATTTGCTAAAGCAGGTAAAATTACAGCTTCTGCTGAAATAAGTATTCCGGCAGAAACTGCCCCGAAAGAGGATAAAGATGAAAAACCTGCATGGGTTAACCGGGTGGATTTTTCAAGCGAAAATGCCGGCAAGTCAACTATTATTATCGGAACAACAAGGCCTGTTAAATACAAAATGGATAAGGCCGCAGATAAAAGGCTGCAGCTAACACTTTTCAATACCAATCTTTCCGATTATCGCAAGCGGCCGTTGATTACCACCCGTTTTAACAGCGCAGTTGACCGTATTACGCCAACGCAGACTCCTGCTTTAAAAACCAGCTCGATGATTGTAATTGAGCTGCGCGAATCGGTTCCATACTATATCGAACAGGCAGATGATCTTTTGCTTGTGCATTTTGATCCATCTTCGATCCCTCCAAGACCTTTTGAGCAGGCTGATCTTCCATCCTGGAAGAAGGCTATAGCCCAAACAGCAGTCAAAGCAAAAGAAATCAAAGAGAAAAAAGTTGAAGATAAAGTATTACGGCCGAAAATCGCAAGGAAATATACAGGCGAAAAGATAGCGCTTGATTTCTATGATACGGATATTAAAAATGTGTTTCTCATTTTAAGGGAGGTAAGCGGGAAAAATTTTGCAATAGACAAGGATGTAGCCGGAAGGGTTACTCTAACCCTCGCAAAACCTGTGTCCTGGGACCAGGTATTCGACCTGATACTGAAGATGAACCAGCTTGGACAAACACCTGAAGGAAACATAATACGGATTGCTACCCTTGAAACACTCAAGAAAGAGGAGGATTTCAAGCAGGCTGAGATAATTGCAATGCGAAAAGCCAGAGAGGAGCAAAAAACTCTTGAACCACTTGTTACCGAGTATATTCCTGTCAACTATTCCAATGCAGAAACCGATATACTGCCGCATCTTGAAAAGATATTAACCAAAGACCGCGGAAGCGCTGCTGCGGGTGAGGATGGTAAATCCACTGAAACGGCCTTCGGCGGCGCAAGCGTCAGTGCGGATAGACGCACCAACATGATCATCATGACCGATGTGGCCGAAAAAATAAAACAGGCCAGGGAGATAGTTAAGCAATTAGACAAGGTAACACCACAGGTAATGATTGAAGCAAGGATAGTTGAAGCTTCTGACAAATTTTCCAGAGAGATCGGCGTTGATTGGCATGCAGGTACAGCCGATAATCAAAGAACAGCTCTAATAAACAGCTCCGGCCTTAATGCTAAATTAGGCTACAATGCGGCAGTAAACCTTCCTTTTTCATTACTTAATGCTTCTACTACTGCTGGAACAATGGGCTTTAGAGTTGTCGGCTCTCAGTTTGTATTAGATGCCGCGATACTGGCTTATGAATCCCAGGGAGATCTTAAGATAGTTTCTTCTCCAAAGATTTTAACCCTTGACAACAAAAAAGCTGTAATCAAGCAGGGAGCAAGCTATCCAATTCAGAAGTATGACGAATCCGGTAATACTACAACAGAGTATAAAGACATTGAGCTTGTGCTTGAAGTTACACCACACATAACCCCAGACAAACGCATTTCAATGATTATAAAAATCACAAAAGATGACATTGGACTTGCATCTGCAACAACGTCACCATGGTTCACCACCAAGGGAGCGAGCACAGAACTTCTGGTTGATGATGGAAACACAATTGTAATAGGGGGTATAATAAAAAGAACAAAACAGCTCAAAGAATCCAGAGTTCCGTGGTTGTCAAAAATTCCTGTTCTTGGCTGGCTTTTTAAAACAGAATATAAAAAGGACTTCAAGGAAGAGCTGTTGATATTTATTACGCCAAAGATAGTTCAGCTTGAACAGCAGAGCGATAATGCAGCTTATAAATAGTGATGAACTCGTAAAAAGTCTCAAAATCGTCATGCCGGACTTGATCCGGTATCCAGAACGCATTAAAAATACTGGATTCCGGCTTTCGCCGGAATGACGGGAAATTGTGAGGCTTTTGCAAAATCCCTAAATCACTTAATCCCCCAATTCCTTAATCCCTCAATCTCTTTTTGCGCATCAACAGCAAGGGGACTGTCCGGAGCAAGCTCGATAACTTTTTTGTAAGCATTAAGCGCTTTTTTGTATTCCCGTGACAATCTGTAAGTATCAGCAAGATCCAAATATAATTCCGCAGAACTTGGAGAAATTTTTACTGCTTTTTCAAAAATCACTACTGATTCGGGAATTTTGCCCGCCGCGATATATGTCTTGCCGAGACCGCTTAAGGCAATTGCAAACCTTGGTTCTATCTTGAGAGCGTCCTGATAATACTTTTCCGCAAGATCGTACTTTTTTTTATTGTAATATGCCCATCCCAAATTTGAAAGTGGATAGTGGGGAGTAACATACAGAAGATCTCCTGAGATTTCCTTAAAACAGGAAATAGCATCATCCCACTTTTTTTCGGCAAGATACGCTGCCCCGAGGCTGTTCTTTGCAGGAGTATAATCCGGTTTTATTTCTACGGCTTTCTTAAAGTGATCAATGGCCATGCCCGGGTTTTCCTTTGCCATATAAACCAGCCCCAGGTCGTATTGAAGATGCGGATCTTCTGCATAGAGTTTTTCCGCTTCAAGAAGCTTTCTCAGCGCTTTTGTATAATCTCCCTCTCTTATATATGCTTCGCCGAAATTTCTCAAAGCTTCCTCCTGCCTTTTTCTTAGTTCCAGGTTTGCCGCGCATGAGACAAGAAAAAATATCAGAAAAACAGATGTTGCCCACATAAACCTATTTGCTTTTATTTTCATATTTAAAAGTCCTTTATTATTCACTACTTAAATTTAATCCTTAACCTTTTTTATTCACCGCAGAGCCGCAGAGGACGCTGAGAAATTTATTCTTTTAAATTGTCGTGAGAGGCGACAATTTAAAAAACCAAGCTGTCTAATGACAATCTTAATAATGCGTTTCTTTTTGTTTTCCGTCCTCTCACACGCGGCGCAAGTGCCTGCGCTGCGCGACGGAAAACAAAAAAACTCTTAATCTTTGCGTTCTTTGCGGCTCTGCGGTGAGATATAATTTTTTTCATTTTTGCCCTTGCTGCATTATTTACTTTCCCTTAGTGGCTGAATTACTTTTATCCCATTGTTAGTTAAAAACCGAACTACATCGTCATTCACAGGCGCTGTTGCGAGAAGTATTTTATGCTTTTCTTTATTTGAAATCAGATAGCCTGGAATGGTTAAAGAGGTATTATAGACATTCGGCCTTTT
The DNA here is from genome assembly GCA_014381545.1 of Candidatus Desulfaltia bathyphila. Taxonomy (GTDB): domain Bacteria; phylum Desulfobacterota; class Desulfobacteria; order Desulfobacterales; family ETH-SRB1; genus Desulfaltia; species Desulfaltia bathyphila. The sequence goes on along the minus strand of JACNLL010000086.1, from coordinate 13,828 downwards.
TGCAGTCAGGAAGGTCGGAGCCTTTGCATAAGAAACCTCTAATGCATCGAAAAGCTTTTCTATTACCTCATGTGCATTATCTTTATTATTTATTTGTATTATGCCAAGACCTGTCTTTTTTATAGAAAGAACCGCATCGCCATAAAGATCTCCAAAATCAACGAGCAGCGACTTCCCATCCACGGTTGATATGAGATTTGACAAGGCCTTTATTTGGATTCCGGCATACGGGAATGTAATGGCGACGTTTTCCGTATAATTATAACCCATTGCCGTCAGCAGATTATTGACAACGGTTTTATGATCTGAAAAGTCTATGGCAATAGCATCTTTCAAAGGTCTCGCATCTTCTGCTGTATTTTCGTTTTGCGCTTTTTTGGATTTGTCTTTTGTGTCTTTAAAATCTTTGAGAAAATCTTTTATTATTATATCATGTTGTTCCAGATAACGGGCAATTAAATCAGGGGTCCGCTCATCCTGATTAATGATAGGGGTAATACAGAGATGTGTTTTTTCCTCGCCGGCAAAATATGACTGATCAATTATCCATTTCCCGCGAACCTCCACCTTAACGCCTTGATCAGAAAATGATATTTTATTTTTAAATGCTTTCTTTTCAAACGACTCCATAACAGCATCAAGTGCCTGTTCTGTTGAGGCTTTGTTTGCAATCGGAACAATTTTTACATTGCTCCGGTATGATTTTATTGCAGTTAAATCAGGCTCATTTATTTTTTTGTTTTTGTTTGTGGACAGAGACAGCAGAATTTTTGTTTTATCTTTAAGCTCTATTACAGGGAAACTGGAGAGGTCGAGCTTATAATCGATCCCTCTATGCCCTGGGAAAGAGTATATGCCTTTATTTAAAAGTTTTGCATCTAAAATCGAAGCAATTGTTGCAAAGAGAGGTTGAACATTGTCCTGTTGATCCGTTGAAATAAACGGTCCCGGAGTTTTTGCATCAGGACTCTTTATGTCAGCCTTTATTATGATATTGCCGGACGAGTCAAAGAGAGATTTGTACCATGGCTTGTTGCGAAGCGATGAATCAGGGATATATAGTTTTTGCCCTGTATAAATTCGATCCAGATCAACAACATCCGGGTTAATAAGTCTAAACAGCACAATCCCTTGCTTGTATGATTTTGTTCCGTATGAGCCGTAGCCCCGCGCAATAAGCCTTGAGATGTAATCCCCCTTTTGCACAATATATTCTGTTGAAAGGGGTTTGATAATATCAGGCAGGTTGGAAATTGTTACAAATGGAATGGTAACGATTCCAGAAGATTGACCCGGAAGAGAATCCTTTTTTAATTTCTTTAAAGGGATAAGAATATGCTGACCCGGACGTATCAAGTCAATATTGCGTATGTGCGGATTTAGACGTTTAAATATAGCTAAGAATTCCGGAAAATCCTTATGGGAAATTTCTCCTTTTTGGCGGAAGAGCTTAAAGACCCAATCGTCCTTTTGAACAACATAAGGATCGCATAATATATCCCTGCCTTTATCATATCGCACAACATAACTTTTAGAGAGTAAAGCGCTGCCTGCGGAATAATGGGGAATGATGCAGATAAATATGATTAGCAACCATGTAATAAATAGTCTGCGCAAACCTTATGCCTCTTTTATCAAATTCAACCTTGTTGCGATTTCTTCTGATACACGTTTGACAAATTGCTTAAAATCATCCCCTTTTATCGGTTTTCCAGGGGCCGGAACCTTTTTTAAATCCTTTGGATGTATTAAAACAGGAGAGTTTACAAGGTCCGGATCAGGAGTGATTTCAAATTCCGCTGGGAATCTGTTCTCAAAATACATCTCCTGGAATCCGGAAAATTTCAGTGAATGAGCGGTTGAATCGACAACGGCAATATCATTGTTTTTAACAATTCCCTGTTTTTTTGCTTCAACAAGACCGGCTAAAGATTCTCCTCCATGGGTACAGGCAATATGCCCGTTGCGATTAGCGAGAAGTTCCCAGTCAATTATGGCCTGTTCCGGGACCTCTATAAAAAAAATATTCTTTTTACCGGCCATACGGTTATAAAGATCTACGAGATGTATTACCCTGGGCATTGAAACAGGATTTCCGATCATGGCTGCCTGGGCTACGCTGGGTTTTACGGTTACTGGAATAAATTTCCGCTTTTTTGCATCAGGCTCCAGATAGTAGCGGTAAACAGGGTTTGCATGTTTTGACTGAACTCCGATGATTTTCGGCAGGCTGTCTATTATGCCGGTTTCATAAAATTTCAGGAATCCGTTTATAACAGCGGTAATATTACCTGCATTGCCGATCGGCAATATTAGGGTTTTATCTTTCATATTATATTCGAAATTCTGGGCGATCTCATATGAATATGATTCCTGGCCAAGTATTCTCCAGGCATTCTTGGAATTTAGAAGAGCTACATTATATTTTTCCGACATAGCCTCAACAACCTTCATGCAGTCGTCGAATACACCAGGGATTTCAAACACAGCGGCTCCGCTTCCCAGAGGCTGGGAAAGCTGCTGGGGAGTTACCTTTTTGTGAGGAAGGAGCACCGCAGACTTGACATGAGGTTGAAGAAAGGAAGCGTACAGCGCAGCTGAAGCAGATGTATCCCCGGTGGAAGCACAGATTGCCAGCACATCGGAAATATGCCCTTTTTTGACAAGAAAATTGATATAGCTCAGAGCGCTCGCCATTCCCCTGTCTTTAAAGGAGGCGCTTGGGTTCTGGCCGTCATTTTTAAAGAAGAATCTAACGCCCGCTTTTTCCTGCAAAAAAGAATTGGCTTCTATAACAGGAGTATGCCCCTCGCCAAGATAGATCACGCAGTCAAGAGGTATAACCGGACCGATAAATTCATGATACAGATAGATCCCTTTTAGAGCAGGGATCGTGAGCATCCTGCGATAATCGAAAATGCGGCGCCACAATTTTCCGGATGTTTTTTTTAACCGGTCAAATTGCAGATCATAAATAAGCAGAAGCTGGCTGCAATCCGGACATGTATAAAGCAGCTTCTCAATGCCGAATTCATGGCCGCAGCCAAGGCAGCGATAAACAACCCTGCCTTCCTGATTGGGAATAATATATGGCCTGATTTCTACTGGAAAATCTTCAATCTTCATTTTTCTATTCTTTCTATCCCACCCATATATGGCCTTAAAGCTTTTGGAATAATCACAGACCCGTCAGGCTGCTGGTAATTTTCAAGTATGGCTGCAACTGTTCGTCCTATGGCAAGTCCTGATCCGTTTAATGTATGAACAAGCTGAGTTCCTTTTTTACCCTTTCTTCTGAATCTGATATTAGCCCGTCTTGCCTGAAAATTTTCGAAATTACTGCAGGATGAAATCTCCCTGTAAACACCCTGGGCAGGCATCCAAACCTCGATATCATAAGTTTTTGCCGCTGAAAAGCCCAGATCTCCGGTACACAGGCAAACAACCTGATAAGGGATGTTAAGACTTTTTAAGATGGTTTCAGCGTCATTTAAGAGTTTTTCGAGTTCATCATAAGAGTCTTCGGGTCTGGAAAATTTGACCAGCTCTACCTTGTTGAACTGGTGCTGCCTTATTAAACCTCTTGTGTCCTTTCCATAAGAACCGGCTTCACTGCGAAAGCATGGGGTATAGGCGGCATATAGAATCGGCAGCATATTTTCGTCTAATATTTCATCCTGGTGAATATTTGTAACCGGCACTTCAGCAGTAGGAATCAAGAAATAGTCCCACCCCTCCAGCTTAAACAGGTCTTCTTCAAACTTTGGGAGTTGACCGGTATTAGTCATGCTTTTCCGGTTTACAATAAAGGGCGGCAGGGTTTCTTTATAACCGTGTTGTGTGGTGTGAATATCAAGCATAAAATTTATAAGAGCCCTTTCCATTCTTGCGCCTGCTCCGAAATAGAGAGGAAAGCGAGCCCCTGCAATCTTGGAAGCCCTGTCGAAATCGAGTATCCCTAAATTCTCTCCCAAAGTCCAGTGAGGGATGGGTTTGAATTCAAACTCAGAGCATTTGCCGAATTGGCTGACCACAGGATTGTCGGAACTATCCTTCCCAACAGGAACCGACGGATGCGGAATATTCGGCAACTCCATAAGTATCTTATGAATTTTTTCTTCATTTTCGGATAAAGGCTTATCTAATGCCTTTATTTTATTTGAAACATCACGCATTTCAACAACCAGGTCATCTGTGTCTTCACCTGCTTTCTTCATATCTGCGACCTGCTCGGAAACCAGATTACGGCGATGCCTTAGTTCTTCGGTCTCAAGTAGAATTGCCCTGCGAGTGGAATCATAATCTTTTAAAATTTCAATGTCGGCTGTTTCGCCTCGCATTAAAAGGGCTTTTTTTACCTGTGAAAAATTTTGTATTACAAACTTGATTTCAAGCATAATGATAACTATTTTTAAAAATATGATTGATAAATTAAGGGATTGAGGAATTAAGGGATTAAAATCAGTAGTCCGCCTCAGGCGGATCAATTCCTAAATTCCTAAATTTGCAATTCCTAAATTATTATAAATCATGCACAGGTTATATAGTCAATAATTATTGAAGGTTGACTTTATTAGTTAATGCATATATATTAAAAAATTAAGTTTAAAAAAAGACTATTTCGACACCCGGAGAAGTATATGGAAGACATTAAAGAAAAAAAACGTGAAATACGCGAAGATATGGCAAAAAAGCTGAAAGAATTTTCCGCCGGTGAATTAATCGAAAAAACCAGAGGAATAGAAGAGCGGCTTTTTGAATTTGCCAACTTTCTTGAATCAAAGGTTGTTTTGCTGTATATGCATGCCAACGGTGAAGTTGTTACGAATGATATAATAAAAAGATGTTTTGAATCCGATAAGACAGTTGTGCTTCCTGCTTTTGATATAAAAAAGCATACAATGCAATCAATGAGGGTTAACGACCTCGATTCTGATTTAAAGCCTGGTCCAAGAAGAGTCCTGGAGCCTGACCCTGAGCGTTGTAAAATTGTGCCTATTGACTGTATCGACATAGCAATAATTCCTGGAGTTGCTTTTGATGAAAAGGGTGGAAGGATAGGATCTGGCGAAGGCTGCTATGACAGGCTTATTCCAAAACTATCAATTACCACCAGAAAGGTCGCTCTTGCCCTTGAAAGCCAGATAATTGAGCAGGCACCTGTTGAGCCCCATGACAAGCATGTAGATATTGTTATTACTGAGAAGAGGATAATCTATAAGATATAACTCAAGTGAGCTAAAGTGCCTAAAGTTATCCACCAAAGGACTCTGCCGGACTGCCTATTTTTAAAACCCACCTTGGCACTATGCCATAGTTAGACCCTTGCAAAACGCCATCTTCATCCATAACCTGACGTAATTCTTCTTCGTTCTTTTCGACAACCACCAGATCTAAGGGTTTTTTGTTAAATTCTTGACGTAACCATGCTGGTTTGATAAAAAAATTAGCTATGAGAAAGGATTCCATCGCATTTAAAAGCAAACGCGGACAAATGGTTGTCAAGCAGATTGAGTCACGCGGGATAACAGACATAAATGTCCTTGCAGCCATGCGCAAGGTTCCCAGGCATCTGTTTGTAAGTGAGGCCTTAATGGATCAGGCGTATGGTGATTATCCGCTTCCCATTGGTGAGCAGCAAACAATTTCACAGCCATATATCGTAGCAGAGATGACACAGGCCCTGCAACTCGGCAAGGATGACCGGGTGCTTGAAATCGGAACAGGATCCGGATATCAGGCCGCAATCTTAGCTGAAATCGCATTCAGGGTATATACCATCGAAAGAATAAACTCGCTTTTTATCAAAGCGCGCAAGCTTTTTGACGAGCTTCATTATCACAATATAGTAGCCAGATATTCCGACGGCACTTTAGGGTGGAAAGCCGAAAGTCCGTTTGATGCCATTATTGTTACAGCCGGTGCTCCGGAGATCCCTGAAACCCTGATAAAACAGCTGGCAGTTGGCGGACGTATGGTAATACCGGCCGGAGACCAATTTTCGCAGGAGTTGATCAAACTATATAAGGATAAGCAGGGTATTCGCAAAACATATCTTGGCGGATGCAGGTTTGTAAAACTGCTTGGCGAACAAGGCTGGAGATATCAATAAATGCTTCGACGGCTTTATTCCTGGGTCATCCGCTGGGCGGAAACAGCATATGGGACATGGGCATTATTTATTCTCGCTTTTTGTGAATCCTCTTTTTTCCCCGTACCTCCTGATATCCTTCTGATAGCCCTTGCCGTGGCAATACCAAAAAGGTCGTTGTACTATGCGCTGGTGTGTTCGGCAGGTTCCGTACTTGGTGGATGTCTGGGCTATTTGATTGGATGGCAGTTTATGGTCAGCATCGGGGAGAAGATTATAAGCTTTTATGGTTTAACCCGGAAGGTTGAATATATCCAGTCTCTTTATATGCAATATGACGCTCTGGCAATCGGTATTGCGGGATTTACTCCTATTCCCTACAAGGTGTTTACTATTTCCGCCGGGGCTCTGGGCATCGATTTCTCTGTATTTGTGATTGCTTCGCTGGTTTCCCGTTCCCTGCGTTTTTTCCTGGTCGGGTGGTTGATATATCGTTTTGGTTCCGGGATTCAGGCTTTTATTGAGAGATATTTCAATACGCTGGCAGTTGCATTTACCGTTCTTCTTATTGGAGGGTTTGTGATTGTCAAGTATCTGTTTTGAATTGAGGAATTGAGGAATTTAGGGATTTAGGAATTAAAGGTATTCTGTTGTTTTCAATTCCCCAATTCCCCAATTCCTAAATCCCTTAATTTCTTTTAGCTACATTTTGAGAACCCGCATGAGTGACAGATAAGGCATCCCTCTTCATGAGAAAACATCCCGCCGCATTCAGGGCAAATATAAATCATTTTTTCTATTTCATTGAAATTTGAATTGGTTACCTTTATCAGCACTTGAGCAATTGCATCAGGACAGGATAGAACCATTTTTCCGTTTTGCCATACAGGTGAAGGACACCGGATGCCTATAAGCTGCTTGATGATGGAATCAATATTTACTCCTGATCGCAAAGCCAGGGATATCAGGCGGCCCGCGGCTTCTATCTGAGATGATGCACATCCGCCGGTCTTTCCCATCTGCGCAAAGACTTCGCACATTCCTTTTTCGTCGGAATTTATCGTAACATACAGTTTTCCGCACCCTGTGCTGATTCTTTCCGTAATACCGTGAGTGCGCATGGGTCTTGGCCTGGGAGCTATCTTCGCAGATTCCTTTTCTTCCCTGCCGAGACTTAAAACCTGATGATCACGGCTTCCGTATCTGTATATTGTTACACCTTTGCAACCGCTTTTGTAAGCAGAAAGATATACCTTTTTAATATCCCCCTTGGTGGCGTCCGGAGGAAAATTGACTGTCTTGGAAACAGCATTATCCGAATATTTCTGGAATGCAGCCTGAATCTTAACATGCCATTTTGTTGAAATATCATGAGATGTTCTGAAAAGCCTTTTTATGTGATCAGGAACAAAATCAAGTGACTGTATGGAACCTGTTTTTGCAATTTCGCCAAAGAGCTTTTTGCTGTAAAATCCTTCCTTTCTGGCGATTTTAATAAAAAGCGGATGTATTTCAGGAAGAAATTTTCCGTCAAGCACATGCCTTGCATATGCCACGGCAAAAATCGGTTCTATTCCGCTTGAAGTGTCGGCAATAATACTGATGGTGCCTGTCGGAGCAATTGTAGTAGTAGTGGCATTTCGCATATATGGCGTTGATGGGTTGTCAAAGACACTTTCCTTGTAATATGGAAAATTCCCGCGTTTTTTGGCAAGAGCCGCAGATGCCTTTTTGGATTCCTCAGAGATCAGTGACATTACTTTTTCCGCCTGGGCAACAGCCTTGTCGGAATCGTAAGGCATTCCCATTTTTATCAACATGTCGGCAAAACCCATTACCCCCAGACCGATTTTCCTTGTTCCTTTGCTCATTTTTTCAATACGCGCAAGGGGATATTTGTTTGCGTCTATTACATTATCAAGGAAATGGACTGCATCGTGAACGGTCCTTTTTAATCGGTTTAAATCAAGGGTGTTTTTGGTCGTCACCATTTTGGAAAGATTAATGGAACCAAGGGTGCATGATTCATAGGGCAGAAGAGGTTGTTCGCCGCAGGGATTAGTGGCTTCAATATCGCCAAGGTGTGGTGTAGGGTTATCCTGGTTTATGCGATCGATAAATATTACTCCCGGTTCTCCGGTTTGCCAGGCAGAAGCAACAATCATATCAAATATTTTCTTTGCGGAAACCTGTTTTACAACCTTGTTGGTTCGAGGATTGATAAGATCGTAATCAGAATCTTTTTTAAGCGCATCTATAAATATTTTGGAGACGGCAACCGAGATGTTGAAGTTGTTTAACATGCGCTGATCATTTTTTGAATTTATGAAAACTTCGATGTCAGGATGATCCACCCGCAAGACACCCATGTTGGCTCCTCTGCGGGCACCTCCCTGCTTGACAGTTTCAGTAGCCACATCGAAAACAGACATAAATGAAATAGGACCGCTTGAAACACCTGCAGTTGACATGACAATATCCTTTTCAGGACGAACCCGCGAGAAAGAAAATCCTGTGCCTCCGCCGCTTTTATGTATCATTGCAGTATGTTTTAAGGTCTCAAAGATGCTTTCCATTGAATCTTCGACAGGCAGAACAAAACAGGCCGCAAGCTGCCCAAGACGTCTGCCGGCATTCATAAGGGTAGGCGAGTTGGGTAAAAACCACTTATTACTCAAAAGTTTTATAAATATTCGCTCAGTTTCAGCAACTTCGGCTTTTGGATCGAATATCTTATCAGCAGAAGCGATAGCTTTTGCTACCCTTGCAATCAGGTCTTCAGGCGTTTCGATTATTTTTCCATTGCGGTTCTTTTTCAGATACCGCTTTTCCAGCACAACCCTTGCATTTTTTGAAAGATGTATAGACATTGTTTTTTTCCTAAACAAAACCGAACTTTTCTTTTAATTTTTGGTTGACCAGAGGCGGCACCATTCCCTCAATATTGCCGCCAAAACTGGCGGCCTCCTTTATTATTGATGAACTTGTAAAAATCCATCTCAGACCGGTCATAAGGAAGACCGTCTGAATTTTCCGGTTTAGTCTGCGGTTCATCAGAGCAAGCTGAAACTCATATTCAAAATCAGATACAGCGCGCATCCCACGCAGTATGGTATTAGCTTCCCGCTTTTTTGCATAATTTACGAGAAGCCCGTCAAATGCATCTACTTCAATATTTGAAAATCCGCTCAAGCTTTCTTCAATCATCTCGATTCGTTCTTCAATAGTAAAAAGAAATTTCTTGGTAGAATTATGCAGTATGGCTACAATAATTTTATCAAAAACTTTAAGCCCCCTTTCGATAATATCAAGATGACCGTTTGTAATCGGGTCAAAAGAACCAGGATAGACAGCTATTTTTTGCATTGATTTATATTTCCTTTATGCCTTTTTCTATTATTGATGGTTTCGTAAAAGGTCTCTATAGCTTGTCATTTTCAAAATAATTTAGTAATCGTTAACCGTGAACGGTTACATTATTTATACAACATAAGTTAAAAATGAAACAAGGCTTTTTCCATATTTTCTTTGATCTTTCAGCTCATACTCAGGAAAATCTGATGGGATCGGCTCTAAAAGGCTGTGCTCAATAATAAGACATGCCCCTTTTTTCACGGATCCCACTTTTATTAAGTTGTGCAGGGTCGGTTGGAGAAATCTCTTGTTGTAGGGCGGATCAATAAAAATAAGATTAAAGGCAGCTCTGTCCGACTTGATACAGTTTAAATTTTTTATTATATCCCATTTTATAATTTTAGCTTTGTTTTCAAGCCCGCATGCTTTTATATTGCGCTCTATAACAGATAAGGCTTTGTTATGAATATCTATAAATAGAGCGGACTCAGCTCCGCGGCTTAATGCTTCGATGCCCATGGCTCCAGTGCCGGCAAACATATCCAGAACAACCGCATGCTTAACACGAAAGGCTAAAATGTCAAAAATCGATTCACGCAATCTGTCCGAAGTCGGCCTTATTACCCTTCCACGGGCTGAATACAGCTTCTTTGCTTTCAGATTGCCGCCTATTATTCTCAAGATTTGGTTCCTTCCTGCTTAACGAGAAAAAGATATATATATCTGGGATCGAGATCCTTTTTTGCAACACCCCCATATTCGCTTTCTATGTCATTAAAAAGATTTTCCAGGGTTTGCCCGAGTCTTTGAGTAATCTCGTATATATTTAGACCGGTTTTTTCTGAAGCCCAGTTCAAAAAGGATTCTTTCATCAATCCGCCTGTTTTTCTTTGTTTATCTTTTTTGGATTTTTGAGGAATAATTAATAAATCATCAAAAAAGGTCTTAAGTTCATCAAGTGAAAGTGGTGCAAGCTCCCCGGAAAGCTCAAGATAATTCCTTGCCCATAATGTCAGGATAAGATTTTTATATGTTATCGCCCTGTCGCCGGTAGTTTCAAACTTAATTGTCATCAGAGAGAGAAGATCATCAAAGGCTATAATTTCATTTAATACCTTTTCAGCCTTTCTGATATCTTCAATAGAAGAAAACTCCCTGTAAAGAGAAGAGGTTGTTTTATAATTATCGTAAAACAGCGGTTTTTTGATCAGCAGGCCTCCCAGCACTCCCAGCCATTCTTCATCCCAGAAGCTGAGGCGCAGCCCATTTTTTGCAAACCAGCTTTTTGAGCGCCATTTTTCAGCCTTCCATTTAAGCTCGAGAGCAAGAGTGTATCCAACCCTGAAAATGTGGGAAAGCATATATTTTTGTATTAATGCAGCGCTTTGGTTTACATCCAACACCTTGTTTGCTCCGGTTAAACGCTCAAGCCCGATGTTTATATATCCACAGGCCTTTTTTACCACATTTCTTAATTCATCCCTGTTCCTGATGTTTTTTTGATCAGCCGCTATAATTTGATTAGATAGAGCGGCAAACTCCGCCTGGATTTGCAGCAGGACATCTTCTGTTTTAATCGTTTGCAGGGCATCTGTAAAAAGGTTGTCTTCTTGAAGCATCCCTACAGTATATACAGGCACAGGAAGATGTAAATTCTGGTCGGGACAAACCAAAGTATATTTTTTACCAGCCTTCTCAATGTCCTGAGGTCTTAACGACTGGTAGATGCCTATTGCTTCATCAAACGGCAGAAAGCCTTTTTCCGCAAGCCGGACATTTCGCAGCCTGTAGTCTTCTTCTTCCGATTCAGCAGGAATAATGCTTGAAGACTCAAGCAGAACATTTTGATATGTTATGAGATCATAGGCAGCAAGGCGATGCATAAAATTTACCAGAAATTTATTCCGTATTTTTTGAAATTCACCATCTGATTTTTCCTCAAAAGGATAGTCTGCAAACCTTATATAAAAGGTATTGTCAAGCGTGAAAAGGTCTTTGCCGAGATCTGAGGGGTCCTGGTCATGTTCCCTGATTATTACCTCGATATTTTTGAACAAATAGAATTCAATGAATTCTAATTTTTTGTTCAGGAACCATTTGATAAACCGATTAGGGTCGGCTCGAAAGAGCAAATCAAGCCATTTTGTTACAGACCTTATTTCAATTCTGTCTTTTTCCCAAACCTCTATATCAAGCATGTATTCCCACTGCTTGCCGGAAGCAAGCGACAACAGCGGAAGAGAATCTTCAAGCCCGATATCATGCACCAGAAAATATAGATCTTCTTCCGGAAATGAATGCACGATGGCAGATGGATTCGGCGCATCCAGAATATAATCCAACGCCCTGTCTGTGGGAAGAGAAAGTATCTCTTTTCTTTGCATAGACAGACTTTTGGCAGGCTTCATTGGATGTTTATTTTGTGTATCTTTATTCATATATGTGTATCCCAGCGCGCAAATTTCAGCAAAAGGATCATGCCGGGAATGGCGATCAGGGTGCATACGATAAAAAAAGCTTCCCAGCCGATATTTTTAGCAAGAAAGCCTGTTGGAGCCGAGGCCAGCACTCTTGGAACTCCCATCAGGCTGCTTAGAAGAGCATATTGCGTGGCGGTAAATCTTTTATTTGTAATACTTGCCATAAATGCGACATAAGCGGCGGTTCCCATGCCGCTGCTTAGATTTTCAAAAGCAATCACGGCTGACAGAGCCGAAATATTGTGACCTATGCGCGCCAGAAGAGCAAAACCTGCCGTTGATATTGCCTGTAGAAAACCAAAATACCAGAGGCTGCGCTTGATTCCCAGGCGGAGCATGATCGTTCCCCCGATCAGGCTGCCTGCAATTGTTGCCCAGAAACCGAACAGTTTAACGACAGCGCCGATTTCCGTTTTTGAAAATCCTATATCAAGATAAAAAGGTATAGTCATGGCGCTGGCCATGGTGTCGCCGATTTTATAAAGCAGTATAAAGGCCAGTATATACAAAGCCCCATGACGACTGAAATACTCCACCAGAGGATCAAAAACAGCCTCTTTCATTGTTTTAGGAGTTCCGGCAGTTAGCTCAGGTTCATGCGCAAAGACAGTTGTAAGAATGCCGGGCAGCATACAGCATGCCATTATCAGATAAACCATGGAAAAGGGGATATGATCGGCCAGGATTAAGCCCCCTCCGGAAGCAAGCAGCATTCCCACCCTGTAACCATTGACATACAGGGAGGAGCCGAGCCCTAATTCCTCATCGGGAAGGTCCTCCCTTCTATATGCATCCACAACAATATCCTGGGAAGCGCTGAAGAAGGTCACCAGAAAAGCAACAAAGGCCAACATCCACGGATTTTCTTTCGGCTGAGTAAAGCCGAGACCCGCGATGGCTAATAGCAAGGCTGTTTGAGCTATTAGCAACCATCCTCTACGGCGGCCCAGAAAGGGGAGAGTAAAACGATCCAGAAAAGGAGCCCAGAGGAATTTCAAGGTGTAAGGAAGACCAACCAGGGCCATCATTCCGATTACGGTCAGGTCCACCCCTTCTTCTTTCATCCATGCCTGTAATACGGTTATGGTCAGGAGAAGAGGCAAGCCGCAGGCAAAACCCATAAGAAGAGTTACCAGCATACGGCCGCTGCAAATTGTATAAATTATGGATTTTTGCTTTACAGGCTGCACGCTTTTTAATAGCAATCCAGAATGATATCACTTAATTTTCTTTTGGGCACATGATGAACCCCTCTGCCATCCCTCCAGTACTTGATGTTATTAACGGTACTCAATGGACTATCAGAATCAACAACTTCTACTTTAACCTTTTCTTTGGGCTTTCCGATTGCAAGGACAAGAAGTATTTTGTACTTGGGCGGTATGTTCAGAATTTTACTGAGTTTTCTCCGGTTTATTGCTCCAAGCATACATCCTGCAAGACCCTTTTCCCTTGCGCCCAGCAGCATACTCTGGCTTGCAATTCCATGATCGCATCCAAAGTTTTTGCTGATATCGGTATTGCCGAGGACGATTATATATGCAGCCGGCCTTTCTCCATCCTTTGGCCCGGGCCAGTCTTTAATATATCCCGCCCAGGCAAGGCAGGAAAATATAAGGTCATTTTTTCCCGGATTGCTGGAAAGGATGTAGTTTAACGGCTGTAAATTAGCCGCAGAAGCCGATAGTCTTGCAAGATTTACCAGGTTCTTTAAAGTTTTTAAAGGCACTGCATGGTTTTGGTAAAACCTTCTGCAACTTCTGTTTTTTTTGATCAGGTCTGCAATCATTTTACTCTTCGTTGTGTTTAAATTTTAGTTAAACAGGCATATGCTGGCGTATCCAGATCAGGACTTTGTCAAATTCATCCCTTAGCTCCCTGAGAGCCTTTCCTCTATGACTTA
>JACNLL010000023.1 GCA_014381545.1 Candidatus Desulfaltia bathyphila | reverse complement strand
GCTTGAGTAAGATGGCGTCGTAAAAAGTCCCATCTACTGCGTTGTAGTATTTTTTTCAGATCCTCGACATACTATATGTATGCCTTCGGTCCTGAAAAAAATCCTACGCCTTGTATATGAAACTTTTTACTTAGCCATCAACTTTGATGAACTCGTAAAAAGCTCCACTATGCCGTTTCGCGGCGCTGGAAACCAAAATAACTTTGAGCGATCAGCTTCAGTTGTGATTAAATTAAAATCAGAAAATTGTTATACATGAGTTTTTTCTGGTTTTAATTTAATTATAACTGATGCGATAACCGGCAAAAACCGTAGTTGAGTTATTTGAAAGCAAATCTATCTAAATGACAAATCCTGCATTCGATTTTATCCATCTGCATGTTCACACGCAATACAGTCTTCTCGACGGCGCTATAAGGATCGATGCCCTGTTAAAACGGGCATCCGATTTTGGCATGGATTCTGTGGCTATTACCGATCATGGCACCATGTTTGGAACCATTGAGTTTTATGAAAAGGCTGTAAAGGCCGGAATAAAACCGATAATAGGGTGCGAATGCTATGTGGCTCCGCGAACCATTAATGATAAAACCCCGTTTGATCACAAAGGGCTTTCCCATCTTGTCATTTTAGCCGAAAATCTTGAAGGTTACCGTAATTTATGCAAACTGGCTACCATTGCACAGCTTGAAGGCTTTTACCATAAACCCCGTATTGATAAAGAGGTTTTAAGAGAATACAGCAGGGGCCTTATCGGTCTTTCAGCATGTATGCATGGCGAAATTCCCAGGCTGATTATTGAAAGCGCTATTGATAAGGCGGATGAGGCTGCGCGCACCTACCTTGAAATCTTTGGAGAGGGCAGCTTTTTTCTTGAAGTCCAAAGCAACGGGATTGCAGTACAGGAAAAGGTTAACCAGGCTCTTCTTGATATGAGCAAAAGGCTTTCAATCCCACTTGTAGCCACCAACGACTGCCATTACCTGAACAAAGAGGATGCTCGTGCACATGAACTGCTTTTGTGCATACAGACCGGAAAGACTATTCATGATCCGGATCACTTCAGATTCGCAACCGACCAGCTCTATTTTAAATCAAAAGAAGAGATGCATTCATCTTTTCCCCTTTATCCGGGCGCCCTTAACAACAGTGTTGACATTGCAAAAAGGTGCAATGTTGAATTTGACTTTCTGTCAAAATCAAGCAACACATATCACTTTCCGAAATTTGGTCCTTCTTCGGATTCTTCTTCTGGTCAGACTGCGGCTGAAGTTTTCGAGCAAAAGGTCCGGCAGGGATACGCACACATATTACAGCGTATAAAAACAAAGCATCCTGATATTGATGAGAAAATTTATAATGACCGTCTTGACTATGAAATTTCCATCATAAAGGATATGGAATTTTCGAGTTATTTCTTGATTGTTGCCGATTTTATTCATTATGCCAAAGATAATAATATTCCGGTGGGCCCGGGAAGAGGGTCTGCAGCGGGAAGTCTTGTTGCCTATAGCCTGGAAATTACAGAGATGGATCCTATAGAACACGGTCTTATTTTTGAACGATTCCTCAATCCTGCCAGAAAAAGTATGCCGGATATCGATGTTGATTTCTGCATAAACGGCAGGGAAGAAATTTTTAAATACATAGTGGATAAATACGGTGGCGGCGATTATGTCGCCCAGATCATAACCTTCGGAAAGCTCAAAACCAGGGCCGTTATACGTGATGTCGGCCGCGCTCTTGGAATACCGTTGCGCGAGGTGGATTCAATCGCCAAGATGGTGCCTGATGTTTTGAATATAAGCCTTGATGAAGCGCTGACACAGGAACCCAGGCTTAAGCGCCTTGCAAAAAAGAATCCTGAGATAGAAGATCTTATAAAGATAGGTCGCGTTCTCGAAGGTCTGCCAAGACATGCATCAACACATGCCGCAGGTGTCGTGATAGCAGACAAACCTCTTGTGGAATATTTGCCTTTATGCAGAGGCAAAAAAGGGGAGGTAGTAACTCAGTTTGACATGAAATGTGTTGAGAAAATCGGACTGGTAAAATTTGACCTTTTAGGCCTTCGCAACCTTACCGTTATCGCCAATACTCTTTCCCTGATTGCCGCACGTGGCAGCGTTCCTCCGGATTTTGCAAACCTTGATTTTAAAGATCCTGATACTTATCAACTTTTAGCATCAGGCGACACAACCGGAGTCTTTCAGCTTGAAAGTTCAGGCATGAGAGATCTGCTTGTGAGGCTGCAGCCGGAATGCTTTGACGACATCATAGCCCTTGTCGCCCTTTATCGTCCCGGCCCGCTTGACAGCGGAATGGTGGATGATTTTGTTGAAAGAAAACACGGAAGAAAATCTGTTAAATACACCATCCCCGAACTGGAGCCCATTTTAAAAGAAACTTACGGGGTTATTGTATATCAGGAACAGGTTATGAAGATTGCCGGCGTACTGGCAAACTATTCCATGGCAGAGGCTGATGATTTACGCAAAGCAATGGGAAAAAAAATACCGGCGATTATGGCTAAGCACACCCTGCGTTTTACGCAGGGAGCAAAGGAGAATGGCATTGCTTCCGACAAGGCAAAAAAAATATTTGAGCTTATAGAAAAATTCGGCGGATACGGATTTAACAAATCCCACAGCGCTGCATATGCTCTTATTGCATACCGGACAGCTTTCCTTAAAGCTCACTTTCCTGTGGAGTTTATGGCTTCATTGCTTACAAGTGAAATTCATTCCATTGACGGCGTGGTAAAATATATTGCCGAATGCCGAAGTCACGCAATAGATGTTCTTCCTCCGGACATAAATGAAAGCAACAAGGAATTCACCACAGTTGGTTCAAAGATAAGATTCGGGCTTGTAGCGGTTAAAAATGTAGGAGAAGGGGCAATTGAATCTATAATTGATGCCAGAAAAAACGGAAGGTTTTCTTCCCTGTATGATTTTTGCGAACGGGTGGCTTTGCAAAAGGTTAATAAAAGGGTCGTCGAAAGCCTTATAAAATGCGGGGCCTTTGATTCTACCGACGCCGGTCGCAGACAGATGATGGAATCCCTGGAAGATGTTCTTGATTATGGCCAAAGGGTGCAAAAGGAAAGATCAGGCTCGCAGATAAGCCTGTTTGATGTCGTCGGAAGCGGGTTGCGTCCCACTATGCCGGCAATTGACGAATGGGATGAGAAACAGCTTTTAGCCTTTGAGAAAGAGTCGCTCGGTTTTTATATAACCGGGCATCCTTTAACCAGGTATGAGGCTCTGCTTGATAAGTTCACCAATGCAAACTCTATTTCAATAAAGGAAAAAAATGATGGTGCAACAGTCAGGATCGGAGGCATTATAAGAAACACCAAGACCATTAAGACAAAAAAAGGGGATTTAATGGCCTTTGTAACAATAGAGGACCTGCTGGGTTCTATTGAAGTTACGGTTTTTTCTTCAGTTTATAAAAAAATACACGATTTTTTAGTGGATGACAATCCAATTGTTTTGCAGGGACAGGTGCAAAAGGATGAAAACTCGGTAAAAATACTGGTCGATTCCCTCATTCCTATTGATAAGGTTGAAGAAACCTGGACTGCAAGCATCCACTTTAATCTGGATATAACGAAGATCGAAAGAACGAGACTTGCCGAACTTTATGATATCATCAACAAACATCCCGGTTTATGTCTGGCTTATATCCATTTGCGTGATCCTGATAAAACAGAGACAATAATCGCTTTGCCTGATACCATGAAACTTAAGGCCGGTTCGGCATTAACACGCGAAGTTAACAGATTTCTTGGTTATAATGCAGTGGAAACGGTTTGCAGAGAAGCCGCCGCCTCTCCACAACTTAATAATTTCAGGAAAAAGGGATTGGGGAATTGAGGGATTGAGGGATTAAGGGATTTAGGAATTGAGGGATTGAGGGATTAAGGAATTGAGGGATTGGGGGATTGAGGGATTGGGGGATTGAGGGATTAAGGAATTGAGGGATTGGGGAATTGAGGAATTAGGGGATTAAAATCAATAGAATACCTTCAATTCCTAAATCCCTAAATCCCTAAATCCCTAAATTCGCAATTAAGCGAAGTGTCTTTGTGGCTGAACTATTACAAAAAAACGAGATTTAGAAATGCCTAATCATAAAATCGGCGATAAAATCGCCAATAATATAAATGTATATGCCATCTTGTTGGCAGGCGGAACAGGCACACGTTTATGGCCGGTATCAAGAGAATTATATCCCAAGCAGCTTGTAAAGTTTATCGGCAATGACTCTCTTGTGCAAAGTACTGTAAAAAGGTTGTCTCCTGTTATAGATACAGAAAATATCAGAATTGTTTGCGGTCAGGAACATTTTCACGAAATTGCGCGGCACATGGCGGAAATAGGTATACAGGCCAAAGGGAAAATAATTTGTGAGCCATGTGGCAGGAACACTGCGCCGGCAATCCTTCTTGGAGCGCTGAATATTCTGAAAACCGATTCAGATGCAGTCTTATCTGTTTTTCCGGCAGATCATGTAATCAGAGATGTTAAAAGGTTTCATGAGAATGTTAAAACAGCTATAAAGCTTGCCGATATCGGATATATCGTCACCTACGGCATTAAGCCCGATTACCCTGAAACAGGTTACGGATATATTGAGGGGGCTGAAGAGTTATTCGGCAATGCATTAACCATAAAGAGGTTTGTTGAAAAGCCTGATAAATCCTTTGCAGAAAAGTATATCGAGTCCGGCAACTTTTACTGGAACAGCGGAATGTTTACATTTAAGGCCTCTGTTGTCATTGAAGAGTTTAGACGCTTTCAGCCTGAACTTCTGAAAAGCATGAAGGCTCTACTTGATAGAGAACAGGCCATCACCATAGATGAGTATGAACAACTTCCGGATATTGCCTTTGATTGCGCCATAATGGAAAAAACCGACAAAGGGGTTGTTCTGCCGTCAGATTTTGGATGGAGCGATATCGGGTCATGGAAATCTCTTTATGATTTTCTTCCAAAGGATGAAAACAATAATGTTATTGATGGCGATGTAATTGCAAAGGATACGAAAAACTGTTTCATAATGGGGCGCGAAAGGCTGATCGCAACCAACTATCTTGAAAATATGGTTGTTGTTGACACACCTGATTCCGTATTTATTTCAGATATTGATAACAGCAGAGATGTCAAGTCTATTGTGGCACAACTCAAGGAAAAGGGTAGAAAGGAATATCACGAGCATAAGACGCTGTATCATCCATGGGGAGTTTTGACTCTATTGGAGCAAAGGGATGATTTTACAGTATCCAAATTAATTATATATCCTGGTTCAATGTTGCAAGTTAAAGTTGACGCGTCAACAACAAAGCATCTGCTTGTAGTAAACGGCAGCGCAAATATTAAATCAGATAAACAAACAAGCTTGCTTGAAAAAGGGGAATCAATCCTTATTACTGATAAGGAGGCTGTTGAAGTGAGTAACCCTGAAATCAGGCCGCTTTATATTATTCAGGTAGAGATGATTAAGGGATCATAGGTCAGAAGTCAGAAGTCAGAAGTCAGAAGTCAGAGGTCAGAGATCAGAGATCGGAGATCAGAGGTCGGAAATCAGTATCCTAACACTTGATGAACTCGTAAAAAGTCAAAAACACATGTTTTTGTCATTCCCGCGAAGGCGGGAATCCAGTAATTACGCACAGTTATATAACAGGGTTTTGCCCTGATCTTCGAAATTGGGACTTTTTACGAGTTTGTCACACTTAACACGTAACACTTAATTTATTATGAAAGTACCATTACTTGATCTTAAAAGTCAGTATAAAACAATTAAAGATGATGTCTTGAAGGTTGTTGAAGAAATCTTTGAGAGCCAGTATTTTATTCTTGGGCCTCACGTTGAGGCTCTTGAAAAAGAGATTGCCGGATATTGTCGCACGCGTCACGCAGTAGGCGTTTCATCAGGCACAGATGCTTTGCTTATTTCACTTATGGCCGCTCATATCGGGCATCAAGCCGGTGTGATAACCACGCCGTATACCTTTTTTGCAACAGCCGGCTCAATAGTTCGCGCAGGCGCCAGGCCGGTTTTTGTAGATATTGATCCAAATACATATAATATCTCTCCTGAATGCATTGACACGGTTATAGCCGATATGAGTGAAGAAGAACGTGGTCGTCTCAAGGCGATAATGCCGGTTCATCTCTATGGTCAGTGCGTTGATATGCAGAACATTTTAAAGATAGCTGAAAAATACAACCTGATTGTTATCGAGGATGCGGCCCAGGCCATCGGAGCAGAACATAATGGAATGCGGGCAGGCGCTATGGGTGATTTTGGATGTTTTTCATTTTTTCCTTCAAAAAATCTTGGAGCTTTCGGCGATGGTGGAATCGTAACCACAAATTCCGAGGCATTGAATGATAAACTACGAATACTCCGGGTACATGGTGGAAGGCCAAAATATTATCATAAAATGATCGGCGGCAATTTCAGGCTGGATGCATTGCAGGCGGCGATTGTTTCAATAAAGCTTTCGCATCTTGACAACTGGACAAAAGCCCGTCAGGAAAATGCTCGCAACTACAGGGAGCTTTTTGCTGATGCAAATATAGGCGATCTTGTCAGGCTGCCGCTTGAAAAGGAAAACCGGCATATATACAATCAGTTTGTGATAAGTCTTAAGGAAAAAAGAGACGAGCTCCGCCTTTTTTTAAATAGTGCAGGGATAGGAACAGAGATTTACTACCCGGCGCCGCTGCATCTCCAGGAATGCTTTTCATATCTGAATTACAAAAAAGGTGACTTTCCTGCGGCTGAATATGCGGCCTCACATACACTTGCCATCCCCATATACCCCGGACTTTCAGATGATCAGCAAGGCTATGTGGTAGAAAAGATAAAAGAGTTTGTAAGACTTTAGGCGCTGGATTTGTTACTATGCTTATGCGTGTATAAGCCGTGAGGGTGAGCATGGATATGCTGATGCAGATGCGCCTCTTTATCTGAAACAATCCTTTTGTTTTCCATTGTATATATCGAATCGGTTATTTCAAAAAGAAAATCGATTTCATGTGAAATTAATATAAAGGAAAGATCAAGATTAGACAGTATGCTGATAAGCTTTGCCTTTGTTTTATCATCAAGGCCTGCGGTCGGTTCATCCAGAAGGAGGACTTCAGGCTTCATTGCAAGGATTGTGGCAAGGGAGACAAGCCTTTTTTCTCCTCCGGACAGTTTATAAGTAACCCTGTCTTCAAACCCGGCCAGATCAAGCGATTCCAGAGTCCTTTTAGCGATGTCAACAGCATCATCCCGGCTCATACCCAGGTTTAATGGACCGAAAGCAACATCCTCAATGACCGTGGGGCTGAATAGCTGGTCGTCGGCATCCTGAAAAAGCAGGCCGATTTTCCGGCGCACTTCATCAAACTCTTTTTCTTTTGTTACAGGTTTTCCGAATATCTCCATGCTGCCGGAAGTGTGTTTGAGAAGCCCCATGATAATGTGAAACAGGGTGGTCTTGCCGCTTCCGTTAGGCCCCATCAATCCAATCCGGTCATAACGGAAAAATTTCAAGCTGAGTTTATCTAATACGAGCGGGCTGTCTGGATAGCTAAAGGATATATCTTGAAGATTGACAATCAGGTTGTTTGTATCCATTCCAGTATTCCAAGTATCAGGATAAAAGCCGCCATCAGAATAAATGCAATTATATCCGCTCTACTGATTGAAAAGCTGCTCAGGCTGTAAAGCTTTCCCCTGAAGCCGCGGCAAATCATGGCATTGTGAACCCGCTGTGACCGGTCGAAACCCCTTACCAGAAGCATTCCAACCAGATGAGCGTAGCTTTTGTAAGTATGCAAATCGGTCTTTGGTTTAAAACCTCTAATTTTCATGGAATTAACCAGGCGGGCATATTCTTTATATATTACATGGAGATACCTGTATGTAAAGAAGAAAAGGTGCACAAGTTTTTTGGGCATACCCAATTGATGCATGGCATGGCCTATAGTAAATATCGGGGTTGATGCAATCAGCGAGATCAGCATCAGCATGATGGCATTCGATTTAATGGTTATTCTAAAAGCAAACAGCACGCCTTCACGAGTGCCGGTCAGAGAGCCGATTGAAAAGAGATGCTCGCCGACAAATGTAAAGGGCAGAAAAAGCCAGAGAAAAATAAGGAGGGTGTTTACGGGAATCAGCCGTTTGAAGACCTCTTTTATCTGTATCCCGGCAAAAAACAGGATAACAATACCTATGGCAAGGGCTGCGATTAAAACCACAAACCGGTTTGACACAGCCACCATGACCGAAAAAAGAAAAGCTATGATGATCTTGATGCGAGGATCAAGACAATAAATAATGGAATCGCTGCCTGATATTTCTTTGATCACTTTTCGACCTCTGACCTCTGACCTCTGACCTCTTGAGTTTTGCGGCGGTTTGCAAAATAGAGGGCCACGCCGACAAGACCGAATATATAACCTATGCCGCCCATTATTTCGCTTATTCCAGGGTCCTGATCCTGAGAGTCTGCCAGCATACTTATAATCGGGCTGAGCTTTTGATCCAGAGACTCGTCAATCAGGCGCCTGATTTCCTCTCTTTGCAAGCTGGTGGATCCTGAAGTTGGTTGCTCTGTGTCTGCTTTACTGCCGGCGCGGTTTGATGGCGATCCGGTATCACCTATTACTTTGGTTTCAGGCGTTTTGTTTTGTGATGCATGTGCCGCAGCGATTTCCTCTACAGGTATTTTCCATTCAGCCATATGGCCCATAGACGCCTTTAAGACAACCCTCAGACCTGTCTTCTTTGGGATTTTAAACGAGTATTCCCCTTTTTCGTTGGTTGTGCCTTCAAGAAGCCTGTTCCCTTCCATGTCAAAAACCGTAACAAGCGCTCCTTTGGCTTTTCTTCCTTTGCTGAATTTGCTTTGAGTGTATATTGTATCCCCTTCAACCCAGGCAAAGATAGTAACCTTGTGCGCAAAAGCAGGCGCTGCGGAAAAGGTTATCAGAAGAATTAACGGAAATAGATACAAAAAGGTGATCCTTTTGCAAAGATCTCGATTTTTTTTAAACATTTATTTCCTCCAAAAGTTCCGGTCTTACCTTTTTGAGAAACAGGATACAGGTGGCTGTAACGATTCCTTCAATTATCATTACAGGCAGATGTGCCGCGACTATGAGTTTTGCCGCCGGTAAAAAGGCCTCTCCGGTAAGATACAGGGAAAATCCGACAAGTATGCTGGAAACAAGGACCGCGCAGAAGCCGGAAGCAAAAGCAGCAGTTATGAATACAGATTGTTTTATGCTGCTTTTTGTGCTCCATCCGAACAGGTAGTAGCATATTACAGCCGGAAGGGCCATGTTCATGGTATTTACCCCGAGTGTCGTAATGCCGCCAAACTGAAAAAGCAGCGCCTGGAGCCCCAGAGCAACCAGTATTGCGGGAAATGCCTTCCAGCCTAAGATGAGGCCGAGCAGGCCGTTTAATATCAGGTGAACCGATGCAGGCCCTGCAGGCACGTGAACAAGGGAGGCTACGAAGAAGGCGGCCGAAAGTATCCCCATCTTTGGGATATTTTTATTATCAACTCCCTTCAGACCGATAGCCACCCCTGCCATTGTGACAACCGCGCCCCCTATGAGAATGGCCGGTGATAATACTCCTTCAGAAATATGCATATTCCTTAAAACTCTATCCCCATCCTCAGGTTATATTCATTGGCTGTTTTTTCATAAGATGAATTTGCAGCCTTTTCCTGAAGTTTACGATATTCACCCATGAGTGTGACGCTGTCAAGTATTTCATAGTTTGCGCCCACAGCCAGTCTATAATCGATGTCTCCGCTTGTGTCGGTGTCACGGTCATTATCAAAGGTTTCATAGCGGGCCGCAATTTCAAGAGGCTCTGTGACCTGGTAGGCCAGCCCGGCTGCCCAAGCCTTTTCCTTGTATGTTTTGTTGTCGGTAAATTTTTCCCTCTTTACGGCGGCAAAATATTCGCAGTCAAGGGTAAATCCGGCTAATGAAAACTCTGCAAATGCATTTACAGTATTATTGCGGCTCTCATATCCCGGCTCTGAGTTGAAAGCAGCCCCGATTGTCAGGCCATCTATTGGCTGCAAAGACAGGTTCGCTATGTATGACTCCACATCATCGGTTTCGACGTGGCTTGTATTGCGGGTTTGGGTGCCTCCGATACCTATAACCTGACCCATCACCTTTTCTCCCTTGTACATGGTAAAGGAAAGATCCAGGTCAAAAAGATTTGCTGGCGCATAACCCACGGTAACCCCTGTTGTCGCAATTTCGTATGCGCTTTTTGTGATCGGATTGCTGATGGTATGTGTAAAGAAATTGCCGAATGGCTGGCCACGTTTTCCAAGAACTGCGTAAAACGGGCATTTTTCCTGATTAAATATGGTTATGGTTGCCTCGTCGAATAATACATTGTCAGGATCGCTTCCGTCGTTGTTATTGGCAGTGTTGTTGCTCTTGTCGATATTTTCGGCCTTAAAAATAATGTTTGCGGTGGCCGATTCATTAATTACAGCTTCCAGTCCCAGTTCGATTGTCGAGGCATAAAGATCAGACGTGCCGTCGCTGTTTTTGTTTGTTCTGTCCCTGTGGTCAAGATACTGGTAATCGACCTCAACCTTGCCGCTTATGGTTACATTGTCCTGAATGCCGGCCAGGGGTCCTCCCTCGGCTTTCAGCTCATCTGTGATTTCCCGCTTGATTTCCGCCTTGATTGTTTCTTTGTCTATCGCTTTTGGAGCAGCGGTCTCAATCTCCTGCTTCAGGGCGTCCGCCTCATCCATTGTTATAACCCCCTTTTTTTCAAGAAGCTTTAAAAGCAGTTTGGTTTCAGGGCTTAATGCATGCGCGTTAAGGTTAAAAAAGAACATCGATAACAATATAGTTATCCCAATTATTATTCTATTGCGATTTATCATATTCAAATCTCCAATTATATAAGTGTTAGGTGTTAGGTGTTATGGGATTAAGGATTAATGGATTAAGGATTAGGTGGTTGATAAGATGAATAATTGCTTTAACCTGATCCCTGATCCCCGACCCCTGACCCCTGATGAATTCGATTTTTTACGAATTCATCTTATTCCATATTATGAAATTCAACCCATATAACCGCTCCAAGCTCAATAT
This sequence comes from Candidatus Desulfaltia bathyphila, assembly GCA_014381545.1. Lineage (GTDB taxonomy): Bacteria > Desulfobacterota > Desulfobacteria > Desulfobacterales > ETH-SRB1 > Desulfaltia > Desulfaltia bathyphila. Next base: position 18,039 of record JACNLL010000023.1, on the reverse strand, counting down.
CCTTGACCTGACCTTTATATTTCATTTTTTTATCCGAGGTGTTCAGAGCGGCAAAACCCCACCAGCCGGCCTTTGGCGCGGCATAAGTAAAGACTCCGTTTTGATCCGCCTTGACGGTCTGTGTTACCATATAGTCGGTCGGGGCTTTTAACTTTCCATCCTTGTTATAGTATTCGACTTCAACTTCCGCATATGGAACAGCCTTGCCGTCGAGTTTGACAATGCCCTGAAAAACATTTCCGGCATAAAGCCCGAAGGGTTTTGAAAGTGGCACGATTTCTGTTTTCAGGCCGATTTCTTCGTCCCAGCCTTCATCATCACCAAAAGCGGTGACAACAGTTTTTGTGTAATGAACTATGAAGCAGTCTTCCGCAGGTTCCCAGTAAGGTTTGGGCTCCATGTAAAACATGTATACGCCTGGCCTTTTAATCGAGTAGTCAACCTGCCATGCGCCACGATTCATGACCTTTATCTTTTTCAGCTTGCTGAGCAGATCCTTTTTTACGCTGTTTGCCATTACTGAAAACACTTTTGGCTTAACCAGCTCCATTCCCACCACTTCAAAAGGATGGGAAAAGGAAAGTTTTAGGTTCACGGTTCTGTTGTCGTCCTGCATGACCATGGAATCCGAGGGAATAACCATTCCAAAATGGGCAAAGGCAGGCACGGCTGTAAAAAAAGTAAAGCAAAGAATCAAAGTTAGGATAGTTCCTTTTTTCATAATTACCTCCATCATCGCAAAAAAAAACCACGAACTAAAGATAGTATCTTCTTGATACTATTTTGCCTTCGTGGCTTTGTTTGCTGAGTTTTATTGATTTTTTAAATACGCAACAGGCTTCAGCCTGTAACTTATATTCGATTTCATATATTAAGATGGAAAGTATGTCAATGTTAAATCAATTTTTTGACAGGATATACAGGATAATCTGGTTCTCACGCAAAGGCGCCAAGCTCGCAAAGAAAAAAATAAAACTTAGCGTCTTTGTCCGCCAGAGTACTTTGGCGGATTAGACAATATTTTTTTCAAATAGTGTTATTCCCCAAATTTATCCTAGACTTTGACGTTGCCGTGTAACCCGGGCAAAGCTTCTTGACTTGAATATGAAATATAGTTACAGCTTACACGATTCGCAAAAAGTGATTTTTAGACTTTCAAATAACTAAATCATAACCGTTTGATATGATTGAGAACTTATAAAATCCCAAATTTCAAGTCTCAAATTACAAATAAATCCCAAATTTCAATATTCAATGACCAAAACATGTTTGGAGTTTAAAATTTAGCTCATTTACGGGTTTGGAATTTTGAATTTTGGTCATTGCAATTTATTTGATATTTGTGATTTGTTATTTGTTATTTCAAGAAAGGAAATTCCTATACAATCAAGTTATTTTCGGTTACAGTGCCGCAAAGCGGCATAACATAGCTTTTTACGAGTTCATCACAATCATAGATCGGAATTTCTAACAAAATGAAGCAAAAGATAAAAAATTTGATACTTAAAGCAGCGTTAAATGCTCATGAAAAAGGTGATCTGCCGTCATCTGAATTTCCGGATGTCGAGGTGGAAACGCCCAGGGTTGAGTCCCACGGTAATTTTTCAACAAATTTTGCAATGGCTACGGCATCAACTCAGAAAATGCAGCCGAAAAGGGTTGCAGAGGCGATAATAAAAAGTATCGATGACACAGAAGGAATAGTCACAAAAACAGAGATAGCAGGGCCGGGCTTTATTAATTTTTTCATAAACAGTCTGGCCTGGCATCCTGTTTTGCGCAGGATTCATGAAGAGGATGACAGATACGGCGCATCAGATATCGGCAGGGGAAGTAAAATCCAGGTGGAGTTTGTAAGCTCAAATCCAACCGGGCCGTTGCATGTGGGGCATGGACGCGGGGCAGCGTTCGGGGATGCTGTGGCAAACATTCTGCTTTTTTGCGGATATGATGTTGAAAAGGAGTATTATATAAACGACTCCGGCAGGCAGATAAATACTCTGGGGCGATCTGTTTTTCTCAGATACAGGCAGCTATTGGGAGAGGAAATAGAATTCCCGGATGAATGTTATCAGGGAAACTACATACATGATCTGGCAGGGCGGATAAAGGAGGATAAAGGGAGCATCTTTCTTGATCAAAAGGAGGATGAGGCCGTGCTCTATTGCGCGCAATTTGCCGCAAAAAATATTATTGCCGGTATCAGGGATGATCTTAAATCCTTTGGCGTGGAGTTTGACAACTGGTTCAGCGAACAGAGCCTTTATGACTCGGGCAAGGTTGACAAGGTTTTAAATGATTTTCGCAGCCAGAATATTATATATGAAAAAGACGATGCTCACTGGTTTAAGACAACCGACTTTGGAGATGAAAAGGACAGGGTGGTTGTCCGCAACAACGGGCAGACAACATATTTTGCTTCAGATATAGCATATCACAAAGACAAGTTTGAGCGCGGGTTTGAGCGTGTAATAGATATATGGGGGGCTGATCACCACGGCTATATCCCGCGCATAAAAGCATGCCTTGCAGCAGCAGGTTGCAGCGATGAGCAGTTTGATGTTATTCTGGTTCAGCTTGTCAATCTTTTGCGCGGGGGAGAGCCTGTAGCCATGTCAACAAGGGCGGGTGAATTTGTTACCTTAAAGGATGTAATAGATGAGGTTGGAGCCGATGCGGCAAGGTTTATTTTTCTGACGCGTCATCATGAAAGCCCGCTTGATTTTGATTTGGAACTTGCAAAGAAAAAGACAAATGAGAATCCTGTTTTTTATGTTCAATATGTTCATGCCAGGATATCGAGCATTATAAGAAAGGGGCGTGAAAAAGGGATAAAGGATATTGGCTGGGATGAGAAGGCGATCGCCATGCTGAAGGAGCCTGAGGAGATTAATCTGATTAAAAGCATGGACAGCTATCCGGAGACAGTAAGATTAAGCGCCGAGTTTATGGAGCCTCATCGCATAACATTTTATCTTATGAATCTTGCGTCCTCTTTTCATGCCTATTATAATAAACACAGGGTGTTAACCGATGATCCATTATTGACCGGAGCGCGGCTGTATCTTGTTGTTGCCGTAAAAAAGGTCATTAAAAACGGCCTGACCCTGTTAGGCGTATCCGCGCCTGAAAAGATGTAGCGATGAAAAAGGGTGAAAAAAGATCAAAGAAGAAGGTGGCCGGCGGGAAAGGAACAACGACCTGGGTTTGTGTGATATTCTTTGTTTCCGCGTGGATGTTTGTGCTCGGTATCTTTGTGGGAAGGGGGACGGCCCCTGTAAAGTTTGATATTGAGAACCTTCAAAAGGAGCTGGCCGCCTTGAAAGAGGCTGTTATTAAAGAGGGGCAAGGGCGGTTTAAAATCGGCAGGGACCCTGCAAGCGCTAAAATGGAGCTTGGCTTTTATGAGGCGTTAAAAGAGACCAGGCCGAGTGTTCTGCATAAAGTTAAGCAGCCTGTGCGCAAAAAAACAGCGTTGCCACAAAAAAAGACAAAAGCCCGGCAGCCGCAAAAGGTCGAAAAGTCTACTTCAAGCAGCAAGCAGACTAAGCCAGCGGCAGACGCCGGTTTTACGATTCAGGTGGCGTCTTTAAAAGATATGAAGGTTGCCGCCGAGCTGTCTGAAATATTAAAGAAAAAAGGGTATCAGACGGCATATACGGTTTCGGCGAAAATACCTGGAAGGGGCGTCTGGCACAGGGTCAGGATAGGGCATTTTAAAAACAGATCAGATGTCGGCGATATTTTAGACAGACTGAAAAAAGATAAGTATAAACCGATAGTTGTTCAAGAATAGCAAAGGAGTCAGGAGACAGGAGTCAGGAGACGGGAGACAGGAATGAAAAGGAAGCCGGCTAAAACTTTTCAAGATCTGATTGTTTGGGATAAGGCGCATCAATTTGTTCTATCTGTTTATCGTCTTAGCAATAATTTTCCAAAAAATGAGATGTATGGACTTACTTCGCAGATCAGGAGAGCTGCCATTTCTATTCCGGCTAATATAGCCGAGGGCTTTAAAAAAAAGACAAAGCCGGATAAAGCCAGATTTTTAAATATTGCACAAGCTTCTCTTGAAGAATGCCGATACTATTTAATTCTGATAAAAGATCTTGGTTATGGTGATACTGTGGAGTTAATGCCGCAAATTGAAGAAGTCAGCAGGTTGCTTCAGGCATATACTGCTTCCATTCTGGCTTCTGTCTCCTGACTCCTGTTTTCTGTTTTAAAAATACTTTAAAAGGTAGTATCATGAAAATAACCAAAGACGAAGTCGTTTACACTGCGGATCTTGCACGTCTTGATCTGGATGAAAACTCTATTAACAGGTTTGCGGATCAGATAGGCGATATACTCGAATATGTCGATACCCTCAACAGCGTTGACACTGAAGGCATAACCCCGACCTCTCATGCTATTTTTCTGTCCAATGCTTTCAGGGAAGACGAAGTAAAGGAATCTATGAGCGCAGATAAAGCGCTTGCAAACGCACCTGAAAAGGAGGACGGAAATTTTATAGTTCCAAAAGTGATAAACTCGTAATGAAACTACATGAACTTACAATACATGAAGCCTCCGATCTTTTAAAGAAAAAAGAGATATCCTCGCGGGAGCTGACCAAGGCTGTCCTTGACCGGATCGGATCTGTTGAGAAAAAGGTAGAGGCCTATATTACGATTGACGCTGAAACGGCGGTAAAGCAGGCAGAGCTTGCAGACAGTGAGATATCCAGAGGCAATATTTTGCCGCTTACCGGGATTCCTGTGGCTGTAAAGGATCTTATCTGCACAAATGGGCTGCGCACAACCTGCGCATCAAAAATTCTTAAAAATTTTACGCCCCAATATGATGCTTTTGTCATAAAAAAGCTTAAAAAGGCCGGGGCCGTGATTGTGGGAAAGACGAACATGGATGAATTTGCCATGGGATCATCCACGGAGAATTCAGGCATGAAAACAACCCGCAATCCATGGGATCTGACCTGTATTCCGGGCGGGTCAAGCGGTGGATCAGCCGCAGCGGTCGCAGCCGATATGTGTCTTGGCTCCCTCGGCTCTGATACCGGAGGGTCGATACGCCAGCCCGCCTCTCATTGCGGAGTTGTCGGGATGAAACCCACGTATGGAAGGGTTTCACGATTCGGTCTTGTTGCTTTTGCATCTTCGCTTGATCAGATCGGTCCGCTTGCAAAGGATGTTTTAGATTGCGCCCTGCTTATGAATGCCATCGCAGGTTATGACCCGGCAGATTCCACATCGGTGCCTGAAGCTGTGCCGGATTATACATCCTTTTCAAGTAAGGGTTTAAGCGGGATGACCATCGGCATTCCAAAGGAATATAACGAGACAAAAGGGCTCGATCCGGAGGTTTCCGGCGCAGTTAAAAATGCCGTCAGAGTGATTGAGGGTTTTGGGGCAAAATGCGTTGAAGTCACATTGCCTCACACAAAATATGCCGTGGCGGTCTATTATGTCATAGCCCCTTCAGAGGCAAGCTCGAACCTTGCAAGGTACGACGGCGTAAAGTACGGGTTTAGAGATAAAGAAAAAAACAGCCTGATCGATATGTACAAATCCACAAGAACAAAAGGGTTTGGCCCGGAGGTTCAGAGACGCATCATACTTGGCACATACTCACTTTCATCCGGATATTACGATGCCTATTACAAAAAGGCTTCCCAAGTGCGGACATTGATCATGAAGGATTTTAAAAACGCCTTTAAATCATGCGACCTGATACTTTCCCCTGTGGCGCCGACCCCTGCTTTCAAGATAGGGGAAAAGATTGACGATCCTCTTGCAATGTATTTGTCCGATATATTCACGCTTTCCGCCAACCTTGCCGGAATACCCGGGATATCGGTTCCCTGCGGTTTTTCATCCACAGGCCTTCCCATCGGGCTTCATCTCATGGGCAGGCATTTTGAAGAAAAAAAGATTTTAACGGCTGCTTATAATTTTGAGCAGGCCACTGATTTTCATAAGCAAAAAGCGGAAATATAAATTAGGATTAACCACTGAGAGCACAGAGAGCACAGAGAAATAAAAAAACTATCACGTCTCTTTTCAAGGCGTACGCCGCAAAACCTGTGGTTGCGAGCCGTTATTGCGAGAAGTGAGGAACGAACGACGAAGCAATCTTGAAGAATTATGAGATTGCTTCGCTCCGCTCGCAATGACGTGGCAGCCAATACTTTCGTGAATGCTTATTAAAAAAATTTACTCTGTGTGCTCTGTGATCTCTGTGGTTAAATCCATAACAAAAGGAATTTAGGCTATGACTGTTCAACCAAAAGGCGAAGATTTGAGAAAAGCGGTAAAGTGGGTTTCAGAAAAACGGAAGCATGAGCATGTAAAGGATTTAAAGAAGCTTGTGGCCGATGCCTCTCTGAAATTCAATCTGTCTCCCAAAGATGCGGAATTTTTATCAAGATTTATATCTCACCGCTGAGCCGTAGAGGACGCAAAGAAGTTTATTTTTTTAAATTGTCGTGAGAGGCGACAATTTAAAAACTAAGCTGTCTAAATCTAAATAGTGCCTGAACGAAAACCACTCTTTTTGTCATTTCGACTAACGGGAGAAATCTTTTAACGCACATATTATCAATTCCATAAGATTTCTCGCTCCGCTCGAAATGACAACTTTGGATAGTTTTCGTTCAGGCACTAAATACAATATATTTTCGAGTGACAATCTTAATAATGCGTTTCTTTTTGTTTTCCGTCCTCTCAACGGAAAACAAAAAAATTCTTAATTTTTGCGTACTCTGCGGCTTTGCGGTGAATAAAAAATTAATAATACCATGTCGAAGATAAGAATACTTCCGGAAAATCTTTCCAACAAGATAGCCGCGGGGGAGGTTGTGGAGCGGCCATGTTCGGTTGTCAAGGAGCTTGTCGAAAACGCTCTTGATGCACACGCCGGCCGCATCATAATCGAAGTCGAAAACGGTGGGAAATCCCTGATACGCGTGTCGGATAACGGCATCGGCATGAACGGAGATGATGCCATGCTCGCCCTGGAGCGGTATGCAACCAGCAAAATATATAAGGACAACGATCTGTTTTCCATTAAGACTCTTGGTTTCAGGGGAGAGGCTCTTCCAAGCATTGCTTCTGTTTCCAGGTTTTCCCTTGTTACAAAGGATGAAGCCTCTAAAACCGCTGCTGAAATAATCGTTGCAGGCGGAAAAATCAAAAAGGTCTCTCAAACAGGGGCTCCTCAAGGCACAATGGTAACCGTCAAACAGCTTTTTTATAACATTCCGGCCAGACGAAAGTTCTTAAAAAGCGCCTCCACGGAGATGGGCCATATTGCCGATACTATTTCAAGCATTGCGCTGGGAAACCCGAACGCTGGATTCAGGCTTTATCACAACCGGAAAATTGTAAAGAACTGGCTTCCGGCATCTGATCCGTTTGACAGGGTAATGGATGTTATAGGAACCGGCCTGAAAAGCGATTTTTGCAAACCGGCATTTAATGAAAAATTTATTTCAATTGCCGGCTGGATATTATCCCCTGCGATTTCCCGCAGCACGTCCCGCGGGATTTATATATATGTAAATAACAGGTTTGTGCGTGACAGGGTCATTCAGCATGCCCTGTTTGAAGGATACAGGCAAAGATTGATGAAGGGGCGGTTTCCTGTGGCTGTTCTTTTTGTTAATGTTCCTTTTGAGCAGGTGGATGTAAATGTTCACCCCGCAAAACAGGAGGTCAGGTTTGCCAGGCAGAAGGAGGTTCATGAAGCTGTAAAAGATGCTGTGTCAAAGGCGCTTTATAAATTTGAAACACATAAGTGGAAACCGGCTGAAACGCATAATAATTTTTCTGTTTCAGAGCCTGCCGCTGCTTACACAAAGTCTAAAAGCAGCTTCCCCCCTGAAACCCAGGACCAGCTCTGGGGTAAAAAGACCTGTTTCGCAGATTTAAGAATAATAGGCCGGTTTCATAATACATATATTATCTGCGAGTCGGACTTGTCTGCGTGCACCGAACAGGCAGATCATGGGCTTGTGCTTATTGATCAGCATGCAGCACATGAACGGGTTCTTTATGAGCAGTTGAAAAGCCGGTATAAAGGCCAAAAAGGCCCTGATCAGAGCCTGCTTATTCCTGAAACATTTGATCTGGGCTACAGGGAGGCAGAGATACTTGAAAAGATGATTCCGGAGTTTTTCAGGCTCGGCATTGAAATAGAGCCGTTCGGCAACAATACATTTGCGGTAAAGTCTGCGCCGGCCATCCTTGCAGGCAGGGAGATAAGGCCGCTTATTATCGAGATGGTGGAAAAAATTGCAAAAACAGGTTTTGGGCCCGGTCTGGAAAAGGGGATTGACAAATGCCTGATTACAATGGCCTGTCACGGGGCGATCAGGGCAAACCAGGCTCTTACAGACACAGAGATAAAGACGCTCCTCGATCAGCTCGACCAGTGCGAAAATCCTTCCCATTGCCCGCATGGCCGGCCGACGTGGATAAAATGGAGCAAAGGAAAAGTTGAGAAGATGTTTGGAAGGAATTAATTTAAATGTTGATTTTCCGGTATCAACAGGTCATTATGACCATATTTTTTAAAAAAGGAAAATGATTATGATACAAAAAACTATTTTCCAAGATAAAAAGACTGAAAGTTGAAAACTGGATAGCCCATTCCTGACCCCTCATTTAAAAAAGAAGATTCAGATACTCCTCGTCAAATAGCAATTTCCATGGGATTATCGGTATTTCGCCTGCGGAATATGGCCTGTCACAACTGGAAACACACAGCGGTATTGCATTTGAATGTTGCTTAAGAAAAGACTTCATGCCTTTAAGATTACCTGATTTGACCAGAGGCGATGATTTTATTTCTATGGCCCACAGATTGTCGGTGGATTCAACAATAAGATCAACTTCTGCACCGTGAGATGACCGCCAGTGAAAAATGCGGTATGGTTTTTCAGCATAATGAATTAGACGATAAACTTCCAGTATAATAAAGTGTTCAAACAGCATCCCATAGATACTGGAACCTGCAACAGAGGATATGGAGATTCTTCCGTTTACAGCATTGATTACGCCTGTGTCAAACAGGTAGTATTTAGGATGCATAACAAGTCTTTTTCTGCTGCTTTTTATAAAAGGTTCCAGCCTTATGGCAATAAGAGTATCTTCCAGAATTTGATAATATCCTTTAACTGTTTTACTGCTGACGCCTGTATCACGGGCTATAGTTGAATAATTTACAATTTTGCCGCTCTGGTCAGCCGCAATATCCAGAAATCTGCTGAATGCGCCGATATTTCTGACAATTGCCTCGTTAAGTATTTCTTCTTTCAGGTAAACCTGTGCATAGGAATTCAGTGTTCTAAAAGCGTCTTCTGCCTGGTCATCAATAACAGGAGGCAGCGATCCTTTCAGTAATACGTTTTTGAGATTAAACCTGCTGCCAAGCTCAACATGCGTAAGGGGAAATAAAAAAAATTGCCATGCTCTTCCAGCAAGCATATTTACGGAAGTTTTTTTGAGTTTTCGCGCGCTTGATCCGGTAAGAATAAAAATAACCTGTTTATCAAACCGTTCAATAAGCCAATGTACTTCATCTAAAATTTCAGGGCATTTTTGCACTTCATCAATAAAAATATAAATCCTGTCTTTCTTTCTTGCCAGAAATTCAATTTCCGATCTTAATAATTCAGGATTGGTTTTATATTTTAAAAGAACCTCGTTTTTCAGAAGGTCAATTTCAATATAATTTTCTTGTGCAAGAAGGTGTTTTATTAGTGTGCTTTTTCCAACCTGCCTTGGGCCAAAAAGAAAAACACTATTTCTTTTAAATGGGAGATTTAGTATTCTTGGAATCATGATTCAATTTTACCGTGTAAATTTGAATTGTCAACCCTTTTTTACAATAAAAAATAAAATATCCAGTAAATCCTGCCCGCCCCGTAGCTCCAGCAGATGATACTGGGGTAAATGCTGCCCGAAAACAGTTCTGGATTTTTAAGTTCAATTACGTTATCTTTGTTTCCATAATATGAGACCTTTGCAAAACACCGATATTGTCATTGCGAGCGAAGCGAAGCAATCTCATAACATGCTGATAATCCACGAGATTGCTTCGTCATTTCACTCCTCGCAATGACCAAAATTGAACAAAAGGAGGTGTTTTGTAAAGGTCTCATGATATAACCATCGGGAAATTCCGGTAATGATCAATAATGAGACGCAAAAATCCCCTTTTTTTACCCTGCGCCGCGAAGGTGTGGTCTGCCTGTTTCTTGCCCTAACTGTACTTGCAGTTTACTGGCAGGTTGGAAACCATGAATTTGTCAACTATGATGACAGAGATTATATCACGGAGAATCAACATGTTCAGGCGGGCTTAACTTTAAAGAGCATTGCCTGGGCTTTTACATCCACACATGCCGGCAACTGGCATCCGCTGACATGGTTGTCTCACATGCTGGATTGTCAAATTTACGGATTAAACCCCTGTGGTCATCATTTCACCAGTGTATTTTTTCATATCTTAAATTCCATCCTGCTTTTTTTGGTTTTTAAAAGAATGACAGGGGCTTTCTGGAAAAGCGCCTTTGTTGCGGCGCTTTTCGCTCTTCATCCTCTTCATGTGGAGTCGGTTGCTTGGGCGGCGGAACGCAAGGATGTTTTAAGCGCTTTTTTCTGGATGCTGACCATGGGAAGTTACATCCGGTATGTTGAGCGTCCGGGAACAAACAGATATCTGCTGGTTCTTTTGTTCTTTGCTCTGGGCCTTATGGCCAAGCCCATGCTGATAACCCTGCCTTTTGTGCTGCTTCTTTTAGACTACTGGCCTCTTGGACGGTTCCATGTCAGAAAACCGGAAGCTGCTCAACCTTCAGAGGAAAAACCCCAAAAAGATACTAAAAGCAAAAAAAGGAAATCCCGAAAACGCCTCGCAAAAAACGCAGTGCAAGCGAAGAAAACCACAGGATCTGATTATCAATGGTCACTTGCGCTCTCGCTTCTCTGGGAGAAAATTCCCTTATTTGTTCTTGCGGCAGCATCAAGTGTTGTGACCTTTTTCGTTCAGCAAAGCGGAGGAGCTGTTCGTTCTTTAGATGCATTACCGCTTTTTGTCAGGATTTCCAATGCCCTTGTTTCATATATAAGCTACATCGTAAAAATGATTCTTCCGCATAATATGGCAATCCTTTATCCCCATCCAAAAGATTTTTCAATATGGCAGGTTGCAGGCGCCTGTTTACTGCTCGCATGCATATCCTTTATAGCCATAAGGAGCATGAAGCGCTATCCTTACTTTGCTGTAGGATGGCTATGGTATTTAGGTACACTTGTGCCTGTAATCGGGCTTGTGCAGGTAGGATTACAGTCCATGGCTGACCGTTATACTTATATACCGCTCACAGGGATTTTTATTATTATAGCGTGGGGCATTTCTGATCTTGCGGCAAAATGGTGTTATAAAAAGGAGTGGCTTGCTGCAGCAACAGCGGTGTTCCTCTCGGTTCTAATGGTAATAACATGGTTTCAGTTAAGACATTGGACTAACAGCATTACGCTCTTTAAACACGCAATTAATGTTACTGCGAACAATTCAATTGTGCACAATAATCTCGGGGTTACTTTTGCAGTCCAGGGAAAGGTATCTGAAGCCATTAAACATTATACTGAGGCGTTACGTATAAGGCCAAAGGATGTGCTTGCGCACAACAATCTGGGGAATGCTCTCAAAAACCAGGGCAAGATATCTGAAGCCATTAAACATTATATTGAGGCGTTGCGGATCAGGCCAAACTATGCGAAAGCGCACAATGATCTGGGGAATGCTCTCAAAAACCAGGGCAAGATATCTGAAGCCATCAGCCATTATTCTGAGGCTTTGAGGATCAAGCCAGACTATGCTGATGCTTACTACAATTTAGGGAATGTTTTAATCAAACAGGGGAAAATAGATGAAGCGATCTGTCATTATTCTGAAGCCCTGCGAATCAAGCCCGATTTTGCTGAAGCCCGTAGCAATCTTGAAAAGGTGTCAGCAATTTTAAAGAAAATAGATGAGGTTATTAAAAAAGTTCAGGGATTGCTTGAAGTTAATCCCGAAGATCCCAGGCTGTATTATGATTTAGGGAATTTGTATTATAAGAAAGGGGAGTTTGATAAAGCCATTTTTCAATATCAGAAATCGCTGTCAATTCAGCCGGACAATCCTGCTACTTATTATAATCTTGCCTGCATGTACTCAATGCAAAACAGGGTAGAAAAATCGATTGATTTTCTTAAAAGAGCCATCGAGAAAGGCTATGATAAGTGGGACAATATAAAAAATGACAGGGATCTGGAGAATATAAGGGGCACTTCGGGATATAAAGAACTTGTAAACAGTCAATAGGTGTTAAGTGTTAACTGTTAAGAAAAGGTAAGGAAAGTTTTTCTCGTTCCCATGCTCCTGCGTGGGAATGCATACCGTAAGGGTTCCCACGCAGGAGCATGGGAACCAGGCGACAGTTAAGTGGATAGCAAAGAATTTAGCCGTCCAGCCAGGACCGTTTGTTTCATTTGTGACGAAATTTTCTTGACAAAACGTATTTTAATGGCATAAGTTTAGTCATAAATCGATCGTTTGCGGCTGATTTTTAGTCGAAATGTAGAAACAGTGTCTGCCCTGTAGCTCCGGCAGATGGTTAATGGGGTAATCTGCGAAATCTATGGATTAAAAAGGGATGGAAGAATGTTTGAGCAGGAAATTGAACGAAAAATCGGAGACTTCAGAGAACTGGGTTTCCCGGAGTTTATCACGCGCGAGAGCCGTCTTCAGATGGCTGAGAATATGGTGTCTACTATTATTGGCGCGCGAAGAGCCGGAAAGAGCTATCGCACAATTCAGGCAGCGTCCGAGCTGATAAAGCGCAAAGCGATTAAATCTATCAATCATATATGTCTTTTGGACTTTGACAATCCTGTTCTTTCATCCATAAAGACAACTGATCTTAAAATCATACAAAATACATTTTTAAAACTAAGCCCTGATGTTGAGCTCAAAACGCCTGTGCTTTTTATTCTTGATGAAATTCACAAAATCTCAGGATGGGAGGAATATGTGATTGATCTGTCACGAAATCCCAACTGGAAAGTGATAGTTACGGGATCATCTTCAAAACTGCTGAAGTGCGACATTGCTACCGAGCTTCGCGGCAAAGCTGTCTCTTCCACCTTGTATCCGTTGAGTTTCTCAGAGTTTCTTAGATTTAAGAAATTCAAGCATGATTATAAATCAACAAAAGGACAGGCTGAGGCAAGGCGGATGTTTGATGAATTCATGAAGTGGGGAGGCTATCCTGGTGTTGTTAATGCCGAAGAATATACAAAGGAAGTATTGCTGAGAGAGTACTTTGACACAATGATTTTTAAAGATATCATACAGCGTTATAATGTAAGCAAACCAAAACAGTGCATTTATCTTTATAATTATTTGATGTCTAATATCAGCAAAGCGCATACGCTCCAGAGCAGTTTTCGCTATTTAAAACAAGCTGGATTTAAAAGCAGCCGGGATACTGTCAGAGAATATATAGATTGGGCAAAAGATTCCTGGCTATTGTTTACCGTGCCGATTTTTTCAGACTCACTTAAAGATCAGGAAAGAAATTATAAAAAAATTTATGCAATTGACTGGGCGCTTGCAAATAAAAACAGTTTTATCTGGGATGGTTCTTATTCCAGGGCGCTTGAGAATATGGTTTTTATCCACCTGTATCAACACTGGCCAAGGGTCCATTACTATTTAACCCGCAGTAAACGGCAGGAGGTGGATTTCATTGCAATAGACAGCAAAGGGCATCCCGCCCTGGCGGTTCAGGTTTGCATGGATATCAGCCAGGAAGAAACTGTAAAAAGGGAGCTGGAGGCAATTATTGCGACAGCGAAATATTTTAAAATCAAGGAAAATTTAATACTGACCTGCAATCAGGAAAAATATTTTCAGGCAGAAGGTATTACAGTCAGGGCCATGCCGGTATGGAGATGGCTGCTTGGGGGATAACCAGGATGTCAGGGCCGACTTTAAAATGTAGATGGTAGGTTGGGTTGAGGAACGACACGAAGTGAAGCCTGCGCTCAACCCAACAATAATGATCGCGCAGATATAATGTTGGGTTGCTTTGCTTAACCCAACCTACGATTACTATGCGATACCGACGTGCACGAACCAAAGGCGGAACATATTTCTTTACGGTCGTCACATATAAAAGGAATAAAATTCTGTGCCAGCGCAACAATGTATCATTACTGCGGGAATCTTTCAGGCATGTTATGGCAAAACATCTATTTACAATTGATGCTTTTGTCCTTCTACCCGATCATTTACATTGCTTGTGGACATTGCCGGATGGAGACCACAGATTGGCAACCGCGCCGAAGGATTGGGAATATTCGAGTTTTCACCGTTATGTGCGTGACGGCATGTATGATTTGGAGTGGGGAGCAGGAGGAGATATTACGTTAGATGAAACAATTGGAAGGGAATAGCTTTTTTTGTTGGCTTTCGCTTCGCTTAACCCAACCTACGAACTCTACGAACTCTTTCGTTTTGCAGTATCAATGCTTTTCACAAATATCGAAATCAACCGGGATTTTTTAGGCGCTCAAATACGCGACGACACAACTCTTCTGCAATCCAGATGTCATTTCGCTCGATTATACTATTAAAGATAATTTGAACTTCATCCAGGGTCAGCAGTTGTTTATTATATGCTTTTACAATAACGCCTAAAGTGCCTTTTACAGAAAACCCAAGAACTTGTGCTTCAGATCGAGCCAGCATGTCATCCAAAAGTACCAGATTTGCTTTGTTTTCCAAAGCCAGATTAAGCGCTTCTTTTTCTCCTTTATGCAATGGTAATGCTGCAATATCCGGTCTCGAATTCATTACTTTCTTTACAATCAATTGCTTTCGCTGAATTGCTAACCTGATATGGAGGGAATCAGAAAAACCTTGTTCGAGGCCATGTAACACAACTTCATCGTAAACAGCTTCAGGCATTTCTACCTTTCCGTATATACGGCCAAGTAAATGCAAAAGACCCAGCTTGGCCAAGGCCATCAAAGGGCCTGAGTTAGTGATGACAATCATCTTAACTCTTCCTCAACCATTTTTTCTGACCACCGGGCTTGAATGCCGTTTGCTTTAGCATGACGCATTAGTTCGTGTTGAGTTATTCCCGCTAATTCTGAAGCGCGGCCAAATGACACAAGGCCTTGTTTATATAAATACAACGATTCATGAATCTTTATCTGAGCTAAACCCAACAATAGTAATTCCCCAAGTCTGTCCTTATATTCATCTAATTGAAAAAACCTGTCATCAGGTATTTCAACAGTTGCCTTTGCCATTATCTTTCCCCCTTGTTTTTTTAAAGTTCAGGATTTTTTTATGCGTATAATAATAAATAAACTTTAGAAATTAGTCAAATAATTCGACAAAAAAAGTCATTTATTTCCCTGACCCCTCACACTTCCTGAAAATGGTTCTGGATTTTTTAGTTCAATTACGTTATCTTTGCTTCCATAATGAGACCTTTGCAAAAAACCCCTTTTTTTACCCTGCGTCGCGAAGGTGTGGTCTGCCTGTTTCTTGCCCTAACTGTACTTGCAGTTTACTGGCAGGTTGGAAACCATGAATTTGTCAACTATGATGACAGAGATTATATCACGGAGAATCAACATGTTCAGGCGGGCTTAACTTTAAAGAGCATTGCCTGGGCTTTCACATCCACACATGCCAGCAACTGGCATCCATTGACATGGCTGTCTCATATGCTGGATTGTCAGGTTTACGGATTAAATTCCGGGGGCCATCATTTCACCAGTGTATTTTTTCATATCCTGAATTCAATACTGCTTTTTCTGGTTTTTAAAAGAATGACAGGGGCTTTCTGGGAAAGCGCCTTTGTTGCGGCGCTTTTTGCTGTTCATCCCCTTCATGTGGAGTCGGTTGCCTGGGTTGCAGAACGCAAGGATGTCTTGAGCACATTTTTCTGGATGCTGACCATGGGCGCTTATATCCTTTATATTCAAAATCCAGGCATAAAAAAATATTTGCTTACTGTTTTATTATTTGCTCTTGGCCTTATGGCCAAGCCCATGCTGATAACCCTGCCTTTTGTATTGCTTCTTTTGGATTACTGGCCTCTTGGCCGTCTTAATAAAAGGTCACATGCGTTTCCGCTTCTTTGGGAAAAAATCCCCTTATTTGTTCTTGCGGCAGCATCAAGTATTGTGACCTTTTTCGTTCAGCAAAGCGGAGGAGCTGTTCGTTCTTTAGATGCATTACCGCTTTTTGTCAGGATTTCCAATGCCCTTGTTTCATATATAAGCTACATCGTAAAAATGATTCTTCCGCATAATATGGCAATCCTTTATCCCCATCCAAAAGATTTTTCAATATGGCAGGTTGCAGGCGCCTGTTTACTGCTTGTATTCATATCTTTTATGGCAGTTAAAACTTTTAAAAGACGTCCTTACTTTTTGGTGGGATGGCTGTGGTACTTAGGAACACTCGTGCCTGTAATCGGGCTGGTGCAGGTAGGATCGCAGTCTATGGCTGACCGGTACACATATGTGCCGCTCACAGGAATTTTTATTATTATCGCTTGGGGTATCTCTGATCTTGCGGCAAGGTGGCGCTATAAAAAGGAGGGGCTTGCTGCAGCAACAGCGGTGTTCCTCTCGGTTCTAATGGTAATAACATGGTTTCAGGTAAGACATTGGACTAACAGCATTACACTCTTTAAACACGCAATTAATGTTACTGCGAACAATTCAGTTGCGCACAATAACCTTGGGGTTGCTTTTGCAGACCAGGGCAAAATAGCTGAAGCAATTAAACATTATACCGAGACTCTGCGGATCAGGCCAAGCTATGCGAATGCGCACAATAATATTGGGAATGCTCTCGCAGACCAGGGCAAGATATCTGAAGCAATTAAACATTATATTGAGGCGTTGCGAATCAGGCCAGATTTTGCGAAAGCGCACAATAATATTGGGAATGCTCTCGCAGACCAGGGCAAGATATCTGAAGCAATTAAACATTATATTGAGGCGTTGCGAATCAGGCCAGATTTTGCGAAAGCGCACAATAATATTGGGAATGCTCTCGCAGACCAGGGCAAGATATCTGAAGCAATTAAACATTATGTTGAGGCGTTGCGAATCAGGCCAAACTATGCGAAGGCACGCAATAATATGGGGAATGCTCTCGCAGACCAGGGCAGGGTGTCTGAAGCCATTAAATATTATACCGAGGCGTTGCGAATCAGGCCAAACGATGCCAAAACACACAACAACCTGGGGAGTACTCTCGCAGACCAGGGCAAAACATCTGAAGCCGTTAAACATTATACTGAGGCACTGCGGATCAATCCAGATTTTGTTGAAGCCCGTAGCAATCTTGAAAAGGTGTCAGCAATTTTAAATGAAATAGATGAGGCTGTTAAAAGAGTTCAGAAATTGCTTAAAGTTAATGCCGAAGATCCCAGGCTGCATTATGATTTAGGGACTTTGTATTATAAGAAAGGAGAATTTGATAAAGCCGTTTATCAATATCAGAAATCACTGTCAATTCAACCGGACAATCCCAGTACTTATTATAATATTGCCTGTATGTACTCAATACAAAACAGGGTAGAAAAGTCCATTGATTTTCTTAAGAGAGCCATTGAGAAAGGTTATGACAACTGGGATCATATAAGAAATGACAGGGATCTGGAGAATGTGAGGGGCTCTTCGGGATATAGAGAACTGGTAGATGGACAGGGAATGATGGAATGATGGAATGGTGGAATATTGGAATGGTGGAATAGTGGAATGGTGGAATAGTGGAATAGTGGAATAGTGGAATGGTGGAATGATGGAACGGAAAAACATCAATAGAGGGTTTAAGAAGCTCAGGGTATGGCAAGACGCGGTTTCTCTTTATGTTTTGGCATGTAAAATACTTACAAACTTTCCATTCGAACTCAAAAAGTCATCTGCTAACAGTATTGATGCCGCACAC
>JACNLL010000073.1 GCA_014381545.1 Candidatus Desulfaltia bathyphila | reverse complement strand
AAAGTCCACGATGTCGTGGCACATCTCGCAGTCCACGATGTTGTGGCACTTACCAACTAGGAAATACGATTATACTGAATTTATAATAACAAATAGTGAGTTGTTTTTACTATGTTATTCCATTAAGATAACGGCGATTATGAGTAATTTTAACAAATTAATTCTTCACCCTAATTTTCATAAAACAATAAGAGAGTTAAGCAATAATGATATATTCCTTCCGCATCATGGTTTAGAACAAAATTTTGAGGGCATGGGGTCCCTGACGGACAGCGGAAAGATAAGTAATTTAGAAGAAATAAGGGGGTATAAGCTGGATGTTCTAAGCGGGTGTGCTGAAGCCAGCAAATTTCCTTTTTCATCGTATGATGAATCATGGATTAAATATGCAGCGTTGGAAGGATTAGCTTATTTTACAGCTCATTCTTTAGTGGTGAATGGTGACAATGAATATGTACCTGTTGCTCTTATAACATTTAATTTTTATACACGTTCCAAAGCAATAATTGAAAAATCGTCATATATTAAATATGCTGCCGATCCCACAGTAGAATACACTCGTGATTACATAAAAGATAAGGTTAATTTCCTTTTAGAGTTTGCACCTTCACATTCGTTGTTGTTTATCGATGGTCCCCTAATTTCCGGTGATTTGTATACCATAATGGTCGATGCTACAGACAAGTTTCTTCAAAAAGATATTATACCCATACATTTTGTTAAAAATAGTAATAGTAATATAGTTACCAGCAATATTGATAGCTTGAGTGGACAATATCATTCAGACATGCATTGGTTAAATACTTTACTTAGGCCAGGTGAGCGTTCCTGTTTTTTTAAATATGAGGATCAAATTAATAAGAAAAACACAAAAACTTTCTGCTATATAAAAGCTTTTGATTCGAGCCCACAGAGAATTGAATTTTACACTAGTACGTATTTAACCTATATAGATTCTGTATCCCAGATCATGGATTTAATATTGTACTTGTTGTTCGTGCAGGGATCAAAAACAAATCCACAGTTGCGAACAATTGCTATTGCAGAAGCGTATGCTCGGAGTGTTTTACGGTCTATTGATATTAATACGTATTTCAAAGAAGCAAAAATTTCACCGACGCTCAATCAAGTAAGATTTGGAGGTTAATATATGAGCTGGATAGTCATTGGGGAAGAAAGTGGCCTGATTAAGTTAGTATCCAAAAGTGGGGAAGATGGTTTATTGCCCAAAGGGGCTTATCTTACTATTGAAAAGGAATCTACGAAATTTATCCTACGAGTTGACAAAAGTTTGCAAAGTGAACCATATGCTCCTTCTCCAATGATCATTGATATGGATTTATCAGGATTGATTCAGGACCAAAAGTGTCAAAATGTGATACATGCCTTTAGAGTAAGAGATATTAGTAATCGAACAGATGGCAAGATTGACTTTATTCCTCCTCAATCGATAGCACGCAGATCAAATCAAGAAGAAATTAATGAAGCTATGGGTACTTCTGATAAAGAAGGAGCTATAGTTTTTGTTGCTACAGTCCACGCGGGGCATAATCAACTTTTAGTGGATGATGGAGGGAGTTTTATTACAACTCATTTACCCAAAGATATGTTTTATCATCAAATGCTTATCTGTGGAAAAACAGGAAGCGGAAAGACAGTTGCAACGAAGTATTTGGCGCAATATTTTGTTGAAGAATTGGAAGGTGCTGTATTAGCAATAAATGTCAAAGATGTTGATTTTCTCAGAATGAACAGGAGTTCAAATACAATAAACACAAAAACATTAAAAGAGTGGCAAATATTGGATAAAAAGCCGCATGGTATTGAAAATTATGTTGTGTATTATCCAGCAAATACTGATGTTAATGCTTATCGCGATATTGACAATGAATATTTTAAAGCAGTTACACTGAGCGTTCATGACATTGAGCCTGAAGCTCTCACTGGTTTATTACAAGGAATAACTGATGTTGGTGCTCAAAACTTGCCTGATATTTTCCGGTATTGGCAAAGCAGAGTGAAAACTAACGAGAATTCTTTTCATGATTTCCTTCAATATTTTATTGATGTGGGTGAAAGCGAGGGCCGTATTTTTCAGACACTTAATATCCGAGGAGACATATCATCAATACCTTTACATCCCGCTACATATAATAATGTTCAAAGAACATTGGTTATGGCAACCAACTATTTTGATAATGAAGATGCTATCTTGATCGACGCGTCGGACATTTTAGAGAAAGGGAAAATGTCTATTATAAATGTTGGGAATAAAGGATTGCAATTTGGATCAATAATGTTACGTCATTTGTTACACAAGATAGTAGAAACAAAGTCAATTGGGGAATCAAATGTTCCAATTCTCATTATTATAGATGAAGTACATAATTTCTATAATTCGAATGCTTCTCAAGATGCTCTTGGCGATCTAGATACAATTTGTCGGCAAGGGCGGAGTCAAGAAATTGGCGTAATATTTTCCTCGCAAAATCCAACCGATATTCCGAGAGGATTGGAAAGCGTTATCAATTCAAAAATATTTTTCAGGTCAGATGCTTCCATGTCAAAGATCCATGCAGTCAGAATATCAAGTGATGAGCTTGAAAGCCTTAAAAAGGGCTTTGCAATTGGAACTATTCATGATCTTCCACAATTGAAGATACTTAAATTCCCATTGGCCTATGCAGGTGTTTTTGAATAGAAAGGAGATACCCATGGATAAGGAAAGACCTTCTTTGGATTTTATTTCTAGCTTGTTTGAGAAGAAACAAGAAACGCGGATTATTAAATATATTTTTGATGAATTAAGCGAAGATACTATCATTGAAAAATTAATAAAGCGGAATAAAACTGAGGAAGACAATGATTGAGTATGATTATACCCTGAAGCGCGACGAAAAAGATACCATCTGTACATACAAACCGAACAACATCCCCACAAAATTGCCCAATATAGTATATATTGAAGGTCCCAATTCTTCGGGCAAGAGTACCTTGCTGCATATAATAGCAATAGCTTGTCATGGGTTGAAAAACAGACAAATGAAACCTGCGCTACAAGAAAAAATTAAAAATTTGATCGATAGTGATTACCAAGATTTAAGCTTTAAAGTAAAAATAACAGACAATGATGATAATCTTGAACTTATGTCTGAAAAAAAAGACTTGAAAAACAAAGAAATTATTTTGCGAGATGCAAGAAATAAAATTATTAGTACAGATCACTTTCAGAAAAAATATAACTTAATTTACGATATTCCCGAGAATCCTACGGAACGCCTCCGGGAATTAATAAGTGAAATTAAAGATAGGAATTTATATTTTCAACATAAGTTAGGGCTATTGAGAAGTTATATATTGCAAATTATAACCGAAATTCAGGAAGCGCGAGATCCCGCACGAATTGATTCGGTTAAGAACGAAATAAAAGTGTTTAATGAAGCAAAAACAGATTTGATAAAAGAGCTTGATGTATTGGAGGAGAGATTAAAAGAGGTAAAACTTTTTACTTATATAAAGTTTTACGTACATTATGATGACGTAACGCGCAGGGTAGAAAGGGAGATAAGCAAAATAAAGAGGGAAGAAAATAAAAAGAAAAAGGTCATAAAGAAAATATCTGGGGAGGCCAGTGATTTAAAGAAACACCTGACTGACGAGATAAAAAATATAGAAAATCTATATTATAATGTTACTCCACTTTTACAAGATTTATTTTCAAAAGGAAAAGAAAAAAAGCGTTTTTTGCTTTGGAAAGAACTTATTGTCAGAGAAGAAATAGCCCATCGCGATTTCAATCAAACTTTAAAGCATGAAGGTTCACATTTCAGAGATTTGCTTGAGAAGGAATATTATGCACAGCAAAAAGCGGATGATTTAAAGGAAGCGGAAGTATTCAGAGAAATTATAGACGTATTAGAAAATTATTCAGATTTAAAAATTATGATTCCTATAGCAGAAGTATCTATTTCGAATTTTATAGAAATATTACGTGACAAGTTAAAAGAGTATAAGAACCTGATAGCAAAAAATGAGAATTATAAAAGTGCAATAGATAATCTTAATACAATTCTTGCAAAAAGAGAGTATGTCTTAAATAATATACTTCCTAAGTTGTCAAAATTATATGTTAAAGAGGAAGACACGAAAGCTGCTGTAGATGACGATACAGATGACTATCAAATTGAGAAACTCGAAAATCAACTTGCCGAGAATAAAGAGAAAAAAGAATATTATAAAACATCTTGTTTTAATTTAGGTATTTCAGGCCAAGAGATAAAGATGCTTTACCCCTCTGTAGTTATGGGGAGGTCCGCAAAAGGTTTAAAAGAATACAAAGAAACCCATCTTAAAGATAAAATATATGACATGAAAAAAACATTATCAAAAAAAAGGAAAGAAATTAATGGGAAAGAATCAAATTTGCAATATCTTAGTAAAGAACTGAAACGATTGGAAAGAAAAGAACCACATCCATATCAAGCGAACTTGAATTTTTTAAAAGACACTTTATTAAGAGATATTCAAATCATGGAACAAAAAATGAACATATTCGGTTCATATACTAAACAATTAATAAATAATAAATATGACTCCTCTGGCGATTTAGAAGACAGAAAAAAGTATTTTGACCATGTAGCATCCTATTTAGCGAAAAGAGTAGGAATTATTCGTCATATTGAAAGTGATTATGTGCCGGAGAAAATTGATTTAGTCAGAAAAACAATTTCCACAAAATCTGGCAAGGAAATAAAAATTGCCGATTTGGGCACTGGACAAGGTCAAAGTGCATACCTAAAAGGGTTGTTAGGGGCGGATGATAATAGAAAAATAATTGCTTTATTTGATGAGGTTGCAATGATGGATAGCAAATCTTTAACCCCTGTATATGAAAAATTAAAAGAATTACATAATAACGGTAAGTTGCTGGTTGGGATAATAGTACAAAAGGCAGAGACAATAAATGTTACACCTATTGGGTAAGTTGAGAGAAAGATTGTGGAAGAACAATTAGAATTATTAATAAAATTATATGAAAATTTAAAAACTACTTTTATTCGAAACCACAAGGGTAAAGATGAGAAATCGATATACTTTTCACTCTTAAATCTGGGATCTAAAACTAAGCGAATGCGCATTTTACAGAAAGCCGCTGTTCCTGCTATGAGTTTAAACAACAAGCATCTTGAACTATTAATTAATCTAAATTATGTGGAATATATAGACAAAAAAAGGGACATTTGTTTCACGTCCTTTGGTATATGGAAGTCAGAAAACATATTAGATGTAATTGACACGAAGGAACTACTAGATTTTATTGACAATAAATGGTTTAATTGTTTTGCTGATTTCAATCGACCTTTATCGGATAAAGAAAAGGTTATTTTATTCACGCTACTTTCTGTTAGGGCATTTTCAAAAAATTCTGCTGTTGAGTTGAAAAATGAAAATTGTCATGATGGTTGGGCAAAAGCACTTAATCTGTCATTTGATTTTCTTCACAAAAAACAAATTATTTCTGATAAAAATTTGTTGTCATCTATGACTAAAGAAACAAAAAGCTTACAACCGGTTATACATTTTTTTCGGTATTCTGAATATCTACCAAAGCAAACCAATGGCATATTTATCGCGAGGGGCAATAATAGTTATTATTTAGATTTATATAAACATGAAAAGATTGATGTACAAAGTCTAATTTTTTTATTTGAAATTATTTTTCAAGATAAAATGGATTTTGTATTGATGGATAAAACTAATGAACATTGTCAAAAAACATCATACGATATAAGTATTAAAGTTTTTACACTTGATAAACATATTTTTTCGACGCTAGATTATGATGATTTAGTAAAGCAAACATTGCGTAGAATTATTGTTTCACCAACCTTAAAGTTTTAAAAATACTTTTTATAAGATAAGTTAAAAAAGGATGTTACGTCCTTTTTTTATTGCTTACATAAGCATAATGCCATTACAAAATTCTCATAACATAATATATCATTGAAGTATTTATTAGATATTAGATCAAAATGAAATACAAAGTGCTATTAGTTGAGCCTGACTTTCCTTATCCTACAAAAAGCAAAAAGAAAGCTAATGGAATTCATAAAAACTTTGTCCCTGGGGCAGATTGGGGCAGATTGGGGACATCCTATAAATTCCACATTTGAAAGGTGAATTCACCAAAAACATATTGAGAAAGAAGTTATTGAGCTTTTCAATAAAATAGAATTTGAAAAACGATGAAGAAATACTTACTTGTAGAACCAAATTTCCCAATCCCTGCTAAGAGCAAAAATCACCACAATTTCCTCCCTATCGGTCTTTTGAAGCTCGCTTCTTACTTAAGGGAAAATGGCAACAAGGTAAAACTCGTTAGAGGAGAAGCTGATAGTTATAGGCTTGTGGCGATTAAGAGATTTAAACCAACGGAAATTTGGATAACTTCACTATTCACATATTGGGCACGACACGTTAAAGTAGTTGTGCAGTACTATAAAGGAGTTTTCCCAAAGGCAACTATCGTTGTTGGTGGAATCTATGCGTCCCTCATTGATAAGAAAGAAGTCAAGAAATATACGGGGTGTGACAAGGTATATCAAGGAGTACATCCCAAAGCTGAAGAATATGAACCCGCATACGATCTTATTGAGAATAATAATCCTCATCCAGTTGACTACCAAATTATCCATGCTTCGAGAGGTTGTAAAAGGAGGTGTAGTTTTTGTGGTACATGGCAAATTGAACCTGCTTTTATTGCGAAGGATACCATTGAAGGGGAAATTATATACAGAAAGATAGTCTTCTACGACAATAACTTCCTAATGAACCCTAATGTTGAAGACATCCTTGAAGAACTAATCAAACTAAAACAAAAGAAAGAAATACTATGGTGTGAAAGCCAAAGCGGTTTTGACGGAAGATTACTTATAAATAACAAAAAACTTGGGAGTATGTTGAAACAGGCTGGCTTCAGGTATCCTCGGATTGCTTGGGATGGCCCCTATAGTGAGCATCAAAATATCTCAAAACAAATCAATACGTTAACACAGGCAGGTTATTCCGCTGAAAACATTTATGTTTTCATGATATACAATTGGGATATCCCTTGTAATGAGATGGAGAAAAAACGGATCAAGTGCTGGGAATGGAGGGTCCAGATATCAGATTGTCGCTTCAGACCTTTAACCCAGCTTTTTGACAATTACAAACCTCGCAAGGTAGGTCAAACTAATGAAGATTATTACATCCATGAGGAAGCCGGGTGGGATGATGATTTAGTCAAGCAATTTAGAAAGAATGTGAGAAGTCAAAACATCTGTGTCAGACAGGGAGTTGATATATATTCAAGGGATCTCGAGCTAAAAAAAGTGAGCCCTACCAAGGTCAAAAAGCTCAAAAAAATGAAGAGTAGAAGAATGAAAATAAACTTCATGAAGAAAAATGAGATATCTTATTGGATACCTGAGCAAGCTACATATAGGATAAACAACTAATGAATATAATAGATTATTATTATAACTGTTCGCCTGAATATATTAATTCTATTGATTCAAACCTTTATACTCAAATAAAGAGTATTGTTGGGCAGTTACCAAAGAGAAAAAACCAAATCCGATAAAAAAGAATAAAATTAAATTTAAAGCCTTGGAACTTTGCAAATGGCTGAAAAACTCGATCCAAAAGAAATAGTTTCTTTCAAAGAATTATTAATGGCTAACTCTATCCAGGCAAGGAAAGGGGTCAGGTCTGCCTTTGACCCTTAATGATATTATCTTGATTGAATGTTGTTTTTTCCGGTATCATTTCTTTCTTCTACTTCCCTTTGTCCTTTTGCCATAGGCAGCCTTCTTTTCCTTTACTATAAATCCAATCTTCTTGCGTGGCTTCGCTGGGGGCGACATTAAGGCACGGATCGCGTCAAAAACAACTTTGAAATGCTTATCGTATTTTTGTTCTAAGTCAGTTAGCTTGCGTTCGAGGTCCTTGTGTACAGATAGCATTCTGCGTAAGCGAACAAAGGCGCGCATAATTTCGATATTAACCTGCACAGCACGCTTGCTTTTCAGAACACTTGAAAGCATTGCAACCCCTTGTTCTGTAAAAGCGTAAGGTAAATATTTTGAGTGCCGGCCCTTCTCTAAGATTCCAAAATGGAATCTTAGAGATTTATACTCTTCCGCTGTCAATTGAAACATAAAATCATTCGGGAAACAATCAATGTTGCGTTTCACGGCTTTATTCAGATTCCCAGTAGTAACTCCATACAATTCTGCAAGTTCACGGGCCAATATTACCTTTTGTCCTCTTATGACAAGGATAATGTTTTCAATTCTATCAACCGGAACAACTCCATTTTCACTCATGAATGCTCCTTTCATTCCCCCCAGACTTCACCGATTTTGTCCTTTTGCCATAAGCGGCCTTCTTTTCCTTTACCACAAACCCAATCTTTTAAGAAAAGGGGTCAGGTCTGCCTTTGACCCTTAATGATATTATCTTGATTGAATGTTGTTTTTCCCGGTCTTATCAGACTTTGTTCCACGTCGTCTGATAATTTCTTTTCGTTGGACTAGTGTTAGTTTTGCTATTTTCAATCTTCTTCCTATTTTTAAAGTTAGCTAACGGAAACTCACTTAAAATTTCTTTAATAAAAAGAAGCTATAATGTAAAATCACACACATTGCTGAAAAAATCAATTTAAATCAGGTTATGGATATAGCTGTCTGATTGTAATTTGACATCAAATGCCAAGTGTTTATTTTTAGTGAAGTTATAAAATTCAAAATTTCAAATTCAAAATTGTGTCTGAACGGTTTTTTCGTTCAGGCGCTAATCAGGAGGCATTATGCGTTTTGATAAATTTACCATAAAATCACAGGAACTTATTCAAAATGCCCAGGCCATGGCATCGCAGCATAATAACCAGCAGATTGAGCCGGAGCATTTGCTTAAATCCATGCTGGATAAAGAAACCGGAATAGCTGCTTCAATGCTGCTGAAGCTTGGCGTTTCTCCAAAGGATGTTTCCCGGGGCCTGGCGCTTGCCATTGATAAATTGCCAAAGGTAAGCGGAAGCGGAATGGGGGATGCTCATATATCACAGATGACAAAAGATGTCCTGGATGCCGCCTTTGTGGAAGCAGCTAACATGAAGGATGAATATGTGAGCATAGAACATATCATTCTGGCAATTTCGGATAAAAAAGATTGTGAAGCATCAAAGATTCTTGGTCGTTATGGGATAAAGAGGGAATCGATTCTGAAAGTTCTACTGGACATCCGGGGCTCGCAGCGGATTACGGACCCGAATCCTGAAGAAAAATACCAGGCCCTTGATAAGTTCAGCCGTGATCTGACAGATCTTGCCCGTCTGGGCAAACTGGATCCTGTTATCGGGCGGGATGATGAAATAAGACGGATTGTACAGGTTCTTTCGAGACGGACTAAAAATAATCCTGTTCTCATAGGAGAACCCGGAGTTGGTAAAACAGCTATTGTCGAAGGTCTCGCGCAGCGAATTATCGAGGGCGATATTGCCGAAACTTTAAAGAACAGGCGGGTAGCTGCTCTGGATATGGGCGCCCTTATTGCCGGCGCAAAGTACAGGGGGGAATTTGAAGACCGCCTGAAAGCGGTATTAAAAGAAGTGGAGCAATCAGAAGGAGAAGTTATACTTTTCATTGATGAGCTTCATACCCTGGTTGGAGCAGGCGCGAGCGAGGGATCGATGGACGCTTCAAACATGTTAAAACCGGCCCTTGCCAGAGGAACCCTTCGGTGCGTGGGGGCGACCACCTTGAATGAATACAGGAAGTATATTGAAAAGGATGCCGCTCTTGAAAGACGTTTTCAGCCTGTTATGGCACAGGAACCTACTGTTGAAGACACCATTTCTATCCTCCGGGGCCTTAAGGAAAAATATGAGGTGCATCATGGCGTAAGAATAAAAGATTCCGCTATTGTTGCCGCTGCAACGCTTTCAAACCGTTATATTTCAGACCGCTTTCTTCCTGACAAGGCCATTGATCTGGTTGATGAGTGCGCTTCAAAACTCAGGATCGAGATAGACAGTATGCCTGTGGAGATAGATGAAATTCAGCGCAAAATTACACAGTTTGAAATCGAACGGGAAGCGTTGAAAAAGGAATCTGATCAGGCATCAAAGGATCGCCTGATAAAGCTTAAAGAGGATCTTGCAGCTTTGAAGGATGAAATCCAGGAGATGAAGGCCCACTGGCAAAACGAAAAGGATGTGATTAAGAATATAAGAGAAATAAAGGAAGAAATCGAGAAACTTGGCATTGAGGAGCAGCAGGCTGAAAGGGAGGGCAACCTGGCAAGGGTTGCAGAAATCAGATACGGAAAGGCATCTGAACTTAAGAAGCGTTTTGATAAAGCTAAAACAAAGCTTTCAGAGCTTCAGAAAGACAGAAAAATGCTGAAAGAGGAGGTCGATGATGAGGATATTGCCAGGGTAATATACAAGTGGACAGGTATCCCTGTCAGCAAGATGCTTGAGGGTGAAAGGGAAAGACTCGTACACATGGAGGATCGTATCGGAAAAAGGGTCATCGGACAGGAAGAGGCTGTTGAAGCTGTTTCAAATGCTGTCCGCAGGGCGCGTTCCGGGTTGCAGGATCAAAACCGTCCCATTGGATCGTTTATATTTATGGGCCCCACAGGTGTTGGCAAGACAGAGCTTGCCAAGGCTCTTGCAGAATTTATTTTCGACAGTGAACAGGCAATGGTAAGAATCGATATGTCGGAATATATGGAAAAACATTCTGTCTCAAGGCTTATCGGCGCTCCCCCCGGTTACGTGGGATACGAAGAAGGCGGCTATTTAACCGAGGCCGTGCGAAGAAGGCCATATTCCGTGGTGCTGTTTGATGAAATTGAAAAAGCTCATCCTGAAGTTTTTAATATACTGCTCCAGATCTTAGATGACGGAAGGATGACGGACGGCCATGGAAGGACAGTCGATTTTAAAAACAGTATAATTGTCATGACTTCAAATGTTGGCAGCAAGTGGATTCAGGAGCTTGGCGTCTCAAGACGGGAAGAGATGGAAGCCAAGATGACAGAGGCCCTTCACGCAAATTTCAAGCCTGAATTCTTAAACAGAATAGATGACATAATAATTTTTCATAACCTTATACCGGAACAGATACGCGAAATAGTGGAAATTCAGATAAAAAGACTCAGCGCAAGACTTTCTGAAAAGAAGATTAATCTTGTCATTTCAGATAAAGCTATGTCATTTCTTGCTGAAAATGGATATGATCCGATATTCGGGGCACGGCCTTTAAAGCGCGCAATTCAAAAATATATTGAGAATCCATTGGCCATGGAGATCCTGAAGGGAAAGATTCCGGAAGGAATAAGTGTAACTGCTGATGTGGAGAATGATCAAATTGTTTTTCGCAATTTATCATCTGCCGGAAATCTATGATCAAAAAATTATTGAAATCTGCCGTAACTCATTGTAATATTTTTATATGAGCTCTTCTGCCACAGAAAAGTTGTGCCGTTTCTATGATCAATTTTCAAGCGACGATCATGTTCTAATTATAATTGACGCTGATCCGGATTCGATTGCCTGTGCCATGGCAGTTAAAAGACTGCTGTGGCGCAAAGTGGCGGGCATAGATATTTCAAATATAAACACAATCAAACGTCCGGACAACCTGGCCATGATCCGGCTTTTGGGAGTCAATCTAACACATATATCAAAAATCGATAAAGCCGGGTTCAACCGTTTTGTCATGGTTGATTCTCAGCCCGAACATAATGAGTCTTTTTCAGGAATTAACCCTGATGTTATAATTGACCATCATCCTGAAACAGGCGCGCAGGCCTCTTTTACAGACATTCGCCCACAATACGGCGCTGCCGCCAGTATTTTGACTGAATATTTGAGAGCAGCCAGAATAAAAGCCTCCTCCAAACTTGCTACCGGCCTGTTTCTTGCCATAAAGACAGATACAAACAACTTTGTCAGGCGAACTTCATTTGAAGATGTCAGGGCATTTCAGTTCCTTTTTCACCATGCCAATGTTCACCTTGCGCGAAAGATCGAGCAGACAGAAATGCGTTTCGATTTTCTTAAATATTTCAAAATTGCTCTTGAAGACATGCG
Source organism: Candidatus Desulfaltia bathyphila (assembly GCA_014381545.1). GTDB lineage: Bacteria > Desulfobacterota > Desulfobacteria > Desulfobacterales > ETH-SRB1 > Desulfaltia > Desulfaltia bathyphila. The sequence continues at coordinate 17,290 of JACNLL010000073.1, read as the reverse complement.
CAGGCGTAAAGACAGGGTGTTTGTGCATCTTGGCCCGGTGGTAAGTCCGGATCTATGCGTGCTTATAGCCGATTTTTTCATGAAGGTGAATTCTGTCAGGTGGAGCATTATTTCCGGCATATTCAATAAAAAACTGATCGTTGTTTTGAGAAATGACGGCCTCCGCAAGAATGCAGGCGAGGTGGCAAAACAGAGTTTTGGCAGTATTGGTTCTGCAGGGGGTCATAAAAATATGGCACGTGCCGAGATTCCAATTGCGGACTTAGAGGAGCATGTAAAATTTAAAGATGATAAAATATTGCTTGGGTGGATTATTAATCAGATTGAAAAAAAAGCCGGAAAGAAATAAAAGGAAAAATCATCAAATGCCTTCCGACAATATCGATATATCCGTGACCATACTCGGTTCAGGCACATGTGTGCCTTCCCTTAAACGAAGTTCCTGCTGTGTATTAATGGAAACAGGCGGGAAAAAATTGCTGTTTGATTCCGGGGCCGGCACAATGAGGAGGCTTCTTGAAACCGGCACAAAAATTTTTGATATTTCCTTTATTTTTTTCAGCCACTTACATCCTGATCATACAGGAGAGCTGGTTCCCTTTTTGTTCGCAACAAAGTATCCTGATATTGAGCGGCGGCAAAAACCTCTCACAATCGTTGCAGGAAAAGGGTTTGCAGGGTTTTACAACAGGCTTAAAAATGTCTACGGAGAATGGATAGAACTTAAGCCCGGGCTGCTTAATATTGTTGAGATGGATAACAGAGGAAAGGATTTTAGCGATTTCAGTAATTTTACTGTCGAGTCGATTCCGGTTGAGCACACTGATGAGAGTCTGGCTTACCGGATAAACAGTTCCGATGGGAAATCGGTTGTCTATTCAGGCGATACGGACTTTTCCGACAACCTTGTTAACCTGGCAAAAAATGCAGATTTCCTTATCTGTGAATCTGCCCTTCCTGATGAATTAAAGGTTCCAGGCCATCTGACACCCTCCCTGGCAGGCGAGATCGCCACGCAGGCAAATGTTCGCAAACTGGTTCTAACCCACTTTTATCCTGAATGCGATCAGGTGGATATTGAAAAGCAGTGCCGAAAAACCTGGTCCGGTCCGCTTATTCTGGCTGAGGATCTGATGAAAATAGAACTCGCTTAAGCGGTATCAAGTATTGTTTATGAAATATTAGGATTAGAAAAGTTGGGCGATAAAATAGGAGCTGTTAATGTTGACGCCGGAAGCAAGCCGGTTGAAGATGTAAAGATCATTTCGATACGTCGTAATGTTTCGCAATAGCTGTGTGTGAAAAGGGTTGATGTATGACAAAAAAAAATGATAGGTTAATTTTTTACATAACAGATTGGTTTTTATGAGATATTATCCGGTAAATCTTGATGTTTTGAATAGAAAATGTCTGGTTGTGGGCGGTGGCTCTGTCGGCACGCGTAAGGTTATAACGCTTCTCGATTGTGGCGCAAAGGTAACTCTTGTCAGCCCTGATGCTACAAAAAAACTGCTGGAGCTTGCCGGTAATGGTTCGATTACATGGGAAAAGCGGTCATATCTGGTCTCTGATCTTGACACGATGTTTCTTGTCATTGGCGCAACCAATGACGAAGAATTAAACCGTCAAATCAGCACTGATGCAGAAAAAATTAACTTGCTGTGCAATATTGCGGATCGACCCGATGTATGCAATTTTATACTCCCGTCTATAGTGAATAGAGGGGATCTTGTGATTTCTATTTCCACCTCAGGAAAAAGTCCTGCTTTTGCAAAAACACTTCGGAAAGAGCTTGAAAAACAGTTTGGCGTTGAGTATGCAGAATTCCTCCGGCTAATGGGAGCTATAAGAAAAAAACTTTTAAGCGAAAAACATGAGCCGGGAGCGCATAAACATATTTTTGAACGATTAATAAGCAGCGACCTTGTTGAAATGATAAAGAACAATAGAAAAGAAGATATAAATTCCCTGCTTTTTGATATTCTCGGCCAAGGGTATGAGTTTGAATCATTGATGAAAACAGACAGATAGTTTAGTCGACCAATTTAAGGTGCGATAGATGGATATTGTGATTTATATTACTGTGTTATTTTATTTGCTCAGTACTACAGGATACCTATTATATCTTTTTATTCAAAAAAATTATCTGTATCAAATAGGACGCTATCTGCTGATTACCGGTTTTTTGTGGCATTCAGCCGCAATAGTCTATTGGGTTATTCAAACTGGGGCAATCCCTGTTCATAATCTTCGCGAAACCGTTACTATAGCAGGGTGGTCTGTTGCCGGTGTTTTTATTATATTCCAGTATAAATTCAACCTTAAGATTTTAGGCATATATGTTGCGCCGCTTACAGCTATTGTAATGCTTATCGCTTCCCAATTGCCGGCGGAATCCGCGGAGGCCAAGAATGTTTTTAACAACTTTTGGCTGGTGCTTCATATCATTACAATATTTATCGGCGAGGCATCCTTTGCTCTGGCATGCGGGCTTGGCATTTTATATCTTATGCAGGAGCGCGCCATCAAAACAAAGCGCCACGGCTTTTTTTTCAAGCGCCTTCCCTCATTGGAAATGCTTGATTATACAGGATATGCCTGTATTGTTGTTGGATTTACCTTTCTTACCATCGGTCTTGCCGCGGGTTTTGTTTATGCAAAATCGGTCTGGGGTAAATTGTGGAGCTGGGATCCAAAGGAGGTCTGGTCAGTTATTACATGGATATTATATGCGGTGCTGCTCCATGAGCGTCTGGCTGTTGGATGGCGTGGCCGGCGTTCGGCAATAATGGCCATTATCGGGTTTGTGGTCCTATTGTTTACTTTCTTGGGGGTAAATTTCTTTTTAAAAGGGCATCATGAGGTGTTTACAAGGCTGTAAAGCACTTAAAATCAAACATGCTTCACAAAATTTATTTGTAACATTTTAGCTTTTTGAAAATATAACCGCTTCAACTATAATTAAATTTTTTACTGAAAAAACTCGTAGATAACAGCTCGTAATGAAAGAACCTGTCCAGGTAATTAATAAAGGTTTTTGTTTTAAGGGAATTTTTTATCTTTAAATCAAATCGATCATGGTTCTTTCATAACGATCCATAATCTACTCAAACAGTTTTCAGTAAAAAATTTAATCATACCTGAAGCTTGTTTGAAATCGATTTATTTCAAAAGGTTAAATTAATACATTTATTTAAAAAACCGTGAACTGTGAACCGTGAACAATTATTTAAATAGCTATGCTTGATATTATATTACTTGGATTAAATCATAAAACAGCCCCGGTTGAACTCAGGGAGCGTCTTGCTTTTTCTAAGGATGAGATTGCCGCTGCACTGGAAGCTTTTCAAAAGAATCCGGCAGTTATTGAGTCTGTACTTTTTTCCACGTGTAATCGTGTTGAAATTCTATTGGCGACAGACAACCGCTTAGATGCTTTGAAAGCCGCCAAGATGTTTATTTCAGAATTTAAGAACATTCCGGTTGCCGGTTTTGAAGACGCTCTTTACATCCATGATGGCGATGAGGCGGTGCGCCACATTTTCAGGGTTGCATCAAGCCTGGATTCGATGATGGTTGGAGAGCCTCAGATTTTAGGGCAGATAAAGGAGGCATATCTGACAGCCACTTCGAAAAAAACATCAGGGGTTATTCTTAACAGGTTGTTGCACAGAACCTTTTTTGTGGCAAAACGTGTTCGAACTGAAACAGGAATAGGTAATCATGCGGTATCAATAAGTTATGCGGCAATCGAGCTTGGACGGAAAATATTCGGCAGCCTTGAAGGCAAAAAAGTGCTCCTTGTCGGAGCTGGTGAAATGGCGGAGCTCGCGGTTGAGCATTTAATTAGAAACAGGGCAGGTGATATTGTTGTCGCAAACAGAACCTTTGAAAGGGGCGTTGAGCTGGCAAAAAATTTCAACGGCAAGGCAATACGGTTTGAAGAGATTACAGATTATTTAAAAACCGTGGACATTATAATAAGTTCAACAGGCTCGCCTGATTTCATTATCAAGCGCAACCAGGTCAAAGGGGTCATGCGCAGCAGGCGAAACCGTCCTATTTTCTTTATCGATATCGCGGTTCCGCGTGATATCGACCCTGAAATCAACGATCTTACCAACTCCTATGTTTATGACATTGATGATTTAAAAGGGGTCATTGATGAAAACATCGGGGATCGTAATAAAGAGGCCGGCAAGGGGGAAAGAATCGTTGATGAGGCTGTAATCCGGTTCCGGCAATGGTATGAAAGTCTGGATGCTGTGCCTACAATTGTTGCGTTAAGGGATAAAATGGATGCTATTGCAAAAACAGAGATAAAGAAAACGCTACAAAATTTAAATCACCTGACAGATGCCGATCGGCAGGCTATCTACAGGATGACAAATGCACTGATAAACAAAATTTTGCATGATCCAACCCTTTTTTTAAAGAGCAATGGTTATCATGGGAACAAATCCATATACCTTGATACTACCAGAAAGTTGTTCAAGCTGGATGAGTGGTAGGGGTCAGAGGTCGGAGGTCGGAGGTCGGGATTAAGGGATTAGAGGATTAGGGGATTAGAGTGAAAAAAACAGCATTTCTTTTTCCAGGCCAGGGTGCCCAGTCAATCGGCATGGGCCTTGAGTTTTATCAGGAATACGATTTTGTGCGGGAACTTTTTGACATGGCAGAGGAGATCACGAAGATAAATCTATCAAGACTCTGCTTTAAAGGCCCCATGGAAGATCTTACCATGACCGTTAACCTTCAACCCGCTGTAACCGCCGTGAACCTTGCCTGTCTTGCAGCAGTGGAAAAAGAGGGCGTAAAACCGGATATTACGGCGGGCCACAGTCTTGGCGAATTCAGTGCGCTATATGCATCAAGGGCTGTTTCAAAAGAGGATGTATTCAGCCTTGTTTTAAAGCGGGGAGAGTTGATGCACAGGGAATCTATTAAGCATAAAGGAGCTATGCATGCAATAATAGGACTTTCAATAGATAATGTTGATAAACTTGTTAAAGAGGTCAAGGCAGAGGGGGTTGTGGCTGTGGCAAATCACAACACCGCGTCTCAAATCGTTACAACCGGCGCTCCTGCTCAGGTTGAGAAGGTTTCGCTGCTTGCCTCTTCACAGGGAGCAAGGACAATTCCTTTAAAGGTAAGCGGGGCATGGCACAGCGAATTGATAAAAGGAGCTGAAGATGAATTCAAGGGATTTCTTGAAACTATTTTCTTTAATACGACTGAGATACCTATAATACATAATGTTACTGCAGGCTTTGCAATGAATTCTGATGAAATTAAGGTAGTTATGGCAAAACAGTTTTGCAATCCTGTCAGGTGGTATGATTCAATGCGCAGGCTAATGGATGAAAAAGTGGAAATTTTTACAGAGATCGGCCAGGGAAGGGTGCTTGCAGGTTTATTAAAAAAGATTTTACCGGAAAATTATCCCTGCAAAATTTATAATGTAAACAACATGAAGACTCTCGAAGCTTTTCTTAAAGAGGTTGCTTAGCGCTTTGAGTTCGACTTTTTACGATACCATCAAATTTTGTCTTTACTAATAGATTAAATTGTGTTCTATTATTTTTTTTAAATAAGTATAATTTAGTAGTATAGGCATTTCCTTTTTTGAGATTGCTTCGTCGCTACGCTCCTCGCAATGAGCTTCTGCATCTGTCATTGCGAGGAGCGTAGCGACGAAGCAATCTAAACTTAAGAGTTGAGTATGAAAAAGAAGGATGTACAATATTTTAAAAAACTTTTAGCCAAGCGGCAGGAAGAGCTTTTGAGCCATGCGGATGATACTGTCTCCGGCATGACCGCTCCGAAAGAGAATTTCCCGGATCCAACAGATCGCGCCTCTCTCGAGGCGGACCGCAATTTTATGCTTCGTATAAGAGACAGGGAAAACAAGCTGATAAAGAAGATTAAAAAAGCCCTTGATCGTATTGATAATGGCACCTTTGGAATTTGTGAAAAGTGCGGAGAAGATATTTCTATTAAACGTCTTAAGGCCAGACCTGTTACCACCCAGTGCATTGAATGCAAAACCAAAGAGGAGGCTGTAGAAAAAGCTCTTGGCTTATAGTGAACATGTGAGGATAGACCTTCACATCCATTCTACCGCTTCTGACGGAACACTGTCTCCGCCAGAAATCATTTCCCTTGCTCATAGTCTTAACATAGGCGCTATTGCAATAACGGATCACGATACTATTGACGGCTCAAAAGAGGCGTTTACCCTTGATATACCCCCTTCGCTGAAACTTTTAACCGGTGTTGAAATTAGTGTATCCTCTAATCCCTCTCTTTTCTATACCGGAAGCTTCCATATGTTGGGCTATTCTATCAGGCTTGATGATCCGGTTTTGAACCGGACGCTTGATATGCTTCAGGAGGCCAGGAGAAACAGGAACCCCAGAATTGTTAACTGTCTTAATAACCTGGGGATAAATCTTTCTTTAAAAGATGTTGCGGACGAATTTGGCGAAGGCCAGCTTGGAAGACCTCATATTGCCCAGCTTATGGTAAAAAGAGGTTTTGTGAAATCGATTAATGAAGCATTTGACAAATACCTTGGGACAGGCAGGCCGGCATATATTGATAAATATCGCCTTGACTGCGGACGGGCAATTGAGATTATACTTGCCGCCGGAGGTATTCCCGTACTGGCTCATCCCTTTTTTTTATACATTGAAAATAAAGACCGGTTTGAAGATTTTATTGTAAACCTGAAGGAATTAGGCCTTAAGGGGATAGAGGTTTATTATTCTGAACACCCGCCTGATTTAACCGCATTTTATGTTGAGATTGCAAACCGTTATGACCTATTGATAACCGGTGGGACCGATTTTCACGGTTCTATTAAACCTGATATAAAAATGGGATCAGGCAGAGGCGATCTTTTTGTACCTTATAGTTTGTATGAGAATTTAGTTCGTTTTGCTCATAAGTAGTCGAGTGGTCGAGTAGTTGAGTGGAGTTGGAGAAAATGAAATGGACCAGATAGATCTTTCTGAATTTGAACAAAACTTTCTATATAAATTTAATAATATCAATATCCTTGAGGAAGCTCTCAGCCACAGTTCGTTTGTCAATGAACAGCTTGGCACAGACATGAAGGATAATGAACGGCTTGAATTTTTGGGAGACGCCGTATTAGACCTTGTTATCGGGCATATTCTCATGCAGCGATATCCAGATATGAATGAGGGTGATCTGTCCAGAATGCGCGCTATCCTTGTTAATGAATCTCAGCTTGCAACCATTGCGTATAAAATAGATCTGGGTCGATATGTTAAATTAGGGAAGGGAGAGATTCAGACAAACGGCAAGGAAAAGAAATCAATTCTGGCTGATACGTTTGAGGCCGTTATTGCCGCTGTATATCTGGATGGCGGGTTTGATGCGGTATTTAAAATTATAAACGCTCATTTTTCATCCCTCTTTCATCTTGTTTCAGCCCCTGCAGCGGATCATGATTACAAAAGCCGGATCCAGGAACTTGTTCAGGAAACTCATAATGCGGCGCCTGTTTACAGGGTCATAAGTGCAAGTGGCCCGGATCATGACAAGACATTCAGAGTGCAACTTAAGGTTTACGAAGTAGTTGTGGAGGGTATCGGCAAAAGTAAAAAGGCTGCCGAGCAGGATGCAGCTAAAAAAGCACTTAAAATTTTAACAAAAAATGACAATAACACATAAGCCTTTTATTATTCCTGTTTTTCTTCCCAATGTCGGATGCCCTTACCAGTGTGCTTTTTGCAATCAGACCGCGATAACAGGTGAAAAGCGGAAAACAATTTCTACTGAAAAGCTTGGTTCGTACCTTAATGAGTTTCTGAATTATAGAAGACCGCAGAGGAAAAGGACTCAGATTGCATTTTACGGTGGAAATTTTTTAGGGCTAAAAAGGGATTACGCCGGTTCATTACTTAACGAAGCGTCAAAGTTTGTAAGCCAGGGAAAGGTTGACAGCATAAGGTTTTCCACCCGTCCTGACACTGTAAACAATGAGCGGCTTGATTCTATAAAGGATTTTCCGGTTTCAACTATTGAACTTGGTGTCCAGTCCATGGATGACAGTGTGTTGACCATGGCCAGGCGGGGGCACAGCGCTGTTGACACGAAAAAAGCTGTTTGTTTGTTAAAAGAACGAAATTATGAGATCGGCATTCAAATGATGGTGGGACTGCCCGGTGATGACGAAACCGGGGCACTTGAAACAGGGCGCAGGATTGTAGCTATGAAGCCTGATTTTGTCAGGATTTATCCTACCGTTGTTTTAGAAAACAGCCTTCTTGGCGACTGGTATAAAAAAGGTAAATATATCCCGTTGCCCCTTGAACAATGCGTAACCCTTGTAAAGAATCTGTATTTGCTGTTTAGAAAAAACGGGATTAATGTAATACGTATGGGGCTTCAGGCTTCAGAGAGCCTTGACAGGGAATCAACAATTCTGGCAGGGCCATACCATCCCGCTTTTGGCGCTCTTGTATATTCTGAGATATTTCTTGATAAGGCCGTATCTATATTGGAATCAAAAAAGAATTTACATGATATGATTTCAATAAGGGTAACTCAGCGAAACATTTCCCGGATAAGAGGATTGAATAATACAAACATCAAAATACAAAGCAAAAATTTCACATCAGATTGATTGAGATTATCCCTGACATGACACTTTCAGAGAACATACTGGTGGTTGATTGAGAAGGCTGCCATGAAAAGATTTATTGACAAGGAAAGATAACTTATAATAACAACTTAATTTTATGACAAAATATTAAAACATAAAGGAGGGCTCGCTATGAAGAAATGTTATTTAACAACGGGTATAATATTTTTAGTTTTGTTTGGTTTTCTTTTAACGACAAATGCCCTGGCAGTTGACAAAGTGGTAATTGGACATCCGGCTTGTCTTTCAGGAAAGTATGCAAAGGCAGGAGAACAGGCCATTGGGGGAATAAAGGCTTGTATCGATTGGGTAAATAATGTCTATGGTGGTGTTTTGATAGACGGGAAGAGAATTCCTGTTAAGTATAAGTACTATGATTCTGAGTCCAAAAAGGAGGGTGTGACAAGCCTTATCGAGCGGTTGATCACGGTTGATAAAGTAAATGTTGTTTTCTCCTCTTATAGCTCAGGACTTACTCTTGCCGGAGCCCCTGTGGCTGAAAGATATAACATGCTTTACATGGACCACGGAGGTGCCAGCGACAGGATTTTCCAGCAGGGATTTCAGTATATCGTGCAAACGATCGGACCGGGGAGTAAGTATCACGTCGGTACCCTTAACATGTTCAACCATTTTGATCCTAAAGCTAGAAGGGTCGCCCTGGCTTATGAGGACTCCGAATTTGCCCGGATGACCATGCGTGGTGCGGAAGAGCACGCCACTAAACTCGGATACAAGATCGTTTTTAAGAGGACCTATCCTAAAGGCGTAACCGACCTGACACCTCTACTCTCCGACCTGAAAGCTAATAAGCCGGATATAGTGATTGGCGGTGGCCATTACGAGGATGGTCAGCTCTTTGCAAGACAGATGTCAGACCTGGATATAAACGTCAAAGGCTTATCACTGGTGGCATCGGCAACCCTGCCGGCCTACTATAAAGCCTTGGGCGGCCGTACGGCTGAAGGCGTGATGGGTCCCTCGCACTGGGAATACGGTGTAACATATTCCGCTGAGGGGGCCAAGAAGGTCGGCCTGGATTGGATTGGCCCGGATCAGGATGAATTTGTAAGTCGTTTCAAAAAGGCCTTGGGTAAAGACATGATACCGGATTATCATGCCGCAGAAGCCGGAGCCCAGGTTTTGGCCTATGTAAAAGCTGCAGAGAATATTAATTCTCTTGCCCCAGACAAAGTAAGAGCTGCCCTTGGGAAGTTAAAGTTCATGTCCTTTTACGGAGGATGGGACGTTGATGATACAGGGATGCAGATAGGTCACTCCATGGTAGACATGCAGTGGCAGAATGGCAAAAGATTTATTGTCTGGCCTTTAGAGGCGGCAACAGGCAAGCTTGTCTATCCAAAGCCTAAATTCTAGTGAAACGCACTTAAATAGGAAGTAAGCACTTGATTTCATTATCTAAAGTACAGACTTTGTTCTCAATCATTTCCCACTTAAATCTCCCCCCCAAAGTGAAAAGTTCCTTATTTGGGGAGGAGATTTTATATCTTAAGCTCTCACAGCGAACGAGGAAAACATGATTCTTCAACTATTAGCCGGAAATTTGATCCATGGGCTTCTCCTGGGAGGTGTCTATGGCCTGGCTACCATGGGGTTGAGCCTGATATTCGGAGTTATGAATGTGGTTAATGTCGGGCACGGGGCTTTTATCATGGTTGGCGCATTTATTACGTTGACCCTGTTCTCCGTCCTGGGCATATCTCCGGTGTTAGCTATCCCCGTAGCCTTGCTGATGGGTATGGCATTAGGATTTTTCTTCTTTTATACCGTGATGCGAAGATTAATCAAGGCGCCGGAACTGGCCTCACTTCTTGCTACCTTTGCTATCGGCATCCTTCTGGAGGAGGTTGTCAAGTTAATCTTCGGCGCCGATTTCCGTGGTTATAATTGGGGCCTTGGTAAGATCGTTTTGCCGATAACCGTTATACCTCTAAGCAAAATCTATGCATTTATCGGCAGCATCGTTATCGCTCTGTTTCTATACTTCTGGTTTAGCAAAACGAGGTTAGGAACTGCGGTAAGAGCTGTCGTTGAGGACAGCGAAGGGGCGAGGGTATGCGGGGTTAATGTCGGTTGGATCTATGCCCTGAGTTTTGCCATCGGGATTGGATTAACCGTGATGAGCGGGGTCATGCTGACCATGTTTATTCCGGTGGGTATTAACCCTTATATGGGCGGAGTATACACGCTTAAGGCTTTTGTCATAGCTGTTCTGGGTGGTCTTAGCTCACCCTATGGCGCTTTTTTCGCCGGGTTGATTTTCGGCCTCATCGAGAACGGTGCTTACGTCTTGTTTGCCCAGATACCAGGAGTGGCCCCTTTCCCTTTGACAGTGTCTCTGGCTTTCTGGATGTTATTTTTTCTTCTGTTAATAAAACCCACTGGCCTTTTGGGAAAAAAGTAAGTGAAAAACACTATGGTTAAATATTATCCATTAATTCCGGTGTTGGCAATATACCTCGTCATGTTTTTAATCGGTTTTTATATAGAGGGTATGTGGCAGATGGTCGCACTGCTTGCATTTTATTGTGCCCTGGGGCAGTCCTGGAATATATTCATGGGGATGACCGGTTATGTGGATTTTGGCTATGTGACCTTCATAGCCTTAGGCACTTATGGAATGGCATTAGGAATATCCTACACCCATCAGTATGAGTGGCTTGGCATAGGAATCATATTTATAGGGCTCATTTTGGCCCTGTTCCTTGCCTCCTTGTCAGCGCTCCTTGAATCATTTATTGCCTTAAGGCTCAGGGGGGCCTATTTTGCCATCGCCTGTATAGGCATTAATGAGGGGCTCAAGCACTTTATAGAGGGAGCAAGGATTTGGGGTGGCTCTGACGGTATTATATTCTACGGGGCGTTAATACAGGCATTTGGAAGGGAGACATCTAACCATCTGACCGCCTTCTGGGCAGATTTTGCAGTCTTTATTATTGCGGCATTGGCTGCTATTTTGAATATCTATTATATGAGGAGCAAAATCGGCTATGCCCTGACTGCAGTAAGAGAAGATGAGGATGCAGCCAAGGTCATGGGAATAAATACAACAAAGTACAAAACCATTGCCTTTTTAACCAGCGGCTTACTCGGGGCAGCGGTTGGCGCTTTTGCCTGGGGTGTCAAATTAGCCCATGTATATCCAGGCGATGTGTTTGTCATACATTACACAATTGAGTGTATTGTAGTGGTTCTGCTGGGTGGCGCAGGCACCCTCCTTGGGCCGGTGGTTGGAGGACTTGTCTATGGGCTATCTAAATATTGGTTAGCTGTCGTCTTGCCCGGCTTCCAACTTCTTGTTTTTGCACCAATTATTATCATCATCATCGTTGTATTTCCAGAAGGAATTATTGGATTTGTCAAACAAAAAACAAAAAGCACACCCTTGGCGAGGTATATCATATAGCTATGGCATTATTGAAACTGGAAAATATAACAAAGACCTTTGGTGGTTTGATGGCGCTAAATGATGTGAGCCTTGAAATCGAACATGGAGAATTAATCGCAATAGTTGGTCCAAATGGCGCCGGAAAGACAACCCTTTTCAATATCATCAGCGGGGTTTACCGACCCGATAAAGGGAAAATAATCTTTGAGGAAAGAGATATCACCCGGATGCCTGCGTATAAACGAGCGCCGCTTGGATTTGGGAGGACCTTCCAGATACCCAGACCTTTCAACTCAGCCACCGTTCGAGAAAATGTGGCGGTTGGCGCCATGTTTGGTTCCCTGGCAGGCAAGGTCAGCGTAGATGACTCCCTGGAAATTGCCGATCGTTATATTGAGCTTGTTGGCCTGGAGGCCCATAAAGACAAAGAAGCCGGATCCCTGACCCCGGTTGAAAAAAAGATGATGGAGATGGCCAGGGCCCTGGCCATGAAGCCCAAACTCCTTCTTATGGATGAAGCGATGGCCGGGATGCATCCAAAGGATATTGATGAAATGGTCAGGTTTCTAAAAAAGATAAAAGAGAAGGAAAACATTGCGGTTGTTTCTATGGTTGAGCATGTTATGAGGGCCGTTGTAGGATTAGCTGAGCGGGTGATGGTTATGCATCAGGGTTCCAAATTAGTGGATGCCAAAACAGAAGAGGCTTTGACTGAGCCAAGAGTCATTGAGGTATATTTAGGGCGTCCACCGGATGAATCCAAATGACGATTTAAAGGTTTAAAAGAGGGAAAAGATAGAGATGAGCAGCATGCTAAGAGTCGAGAATCTTGAGTCTGGTTATGGATCCATGCAGGTATTGTGGAAACCGAGCCTGGAGGTTAAAAAAGGATCTATAACCTCTTTGCTTGGCCCCAATGGGGCGGGAAAGACAACCCTGCTTCAAACGATATTAGGTTCTGTGGAACCTTCGGGAGGGAGCATAATATACGAAGAAAGGGATGTTACTCACTCGCCAACACATGAGAAAGTAGATATGGGCATTGTTCTGGCCCCTGAAGGAAAGCATCTTTTTGTTGGAATGAGTGTTCATGAAAATTTAATAATGGGAGCCTTTCCTAAAGAGGCTAAGAAATATATAGATGCTTCCCTATCCATGGTTTATTCTTTATTTCCCATCCTTAAGGAAAGGACCAAACAGATAGCCGGTTTATTGAGCGGTGGGGAGCAGCAAATGCTGACTATTGCTCGGGCGCTAATGTCAAAGCCAAAACTTATAATGCTTGATGAGCCGAGTCAAGGATTGGCACCTTTACTGGTGCAGCTCGTTTTTGAGACTATCGAAAAAATGAAGGTTGAAATAGGTTTAACTATCCTTCTTGTGGAACAAAACGTTGAGGCGTCCCTCAAGGCGGCAGACTATGTTTACATCATGCATGAAGGCAGGATCAAGGCTGAAGGAGGACCGGAAGAAATAGGAGCATCGCGTGATATAAGGGAGGCCTATCTGGGCATTTAAGGTCTCAAAATAAGCAAATGCTTTAACCTGATCCCCGACCCCTGATGCCTGATCCCCGACCCCTGATGCCTGATCCCCGACCCCTGATGCCTGATCCCCGACCCCTGATGCCTGATCCCCGACCCCTGATGCCTGATCCCCGACCCCTGATGCCTGATCCCCGACCCCTGATGCCTACATGTCTGATTTATAAAACTGTTCTGGATCTGTTATAGAATCTGATTTTTTTGTATATTCTGTTGGAACAGTTCCTTCCTTGAAGCATTCAAAAATTGTCTTTTTAGATTCAACAGCAGGCAACAGACCTGTTTCAACATCGATTTTTGAGAAGACAACCCCTTCCGGCACATTAAAAATCCTGACAGGTTTATCTTTAAGAATTTTTTTCATGAAACCAAGCCATATAGGGCTTGCCGCCCTGGAACCTGTTTCCGACTTTCCAAGGCAATTTACATCATCAAAACCCACCCAGATTCCTGTAATATAACGTGGCGTATATCCCACAAACCAGGCGTCATGCAGATTATTAGTTGTGCCGGTTTTGCCTGCAGCCGGCCTGTTTAACGCCCGCACCCTGCGGCCGGTTCCATGTTTGACCACACTTTCGAGAAGGCTTGTCATGATATAGGCCGTGCTCTCTTCTATTACTTTTTTCTTTTCAGGCTTTATTTGTTCTATAATATTTCCATCTCTGTCAACAATTTTCGTAATAAAAACAGGTTCCACAAGATAGCCGGAATTGGCAAAAACCGAGTAAGCCCCGACCATTTCAAGCAGGGACACGCCTGAAGAACCAAGGGCTAATGAAAGATCTCTGTTTAATTTTGAAGTAATACCGAGCTTCCTGGCGTAATCTATGGCATAGTCGATACCTATATCCATTAAAATCTTAATAGTTATAACATTGCGCGATTTTGCAAGAGCATTGCGTAAAAGGGTGGGGCCGTAAAATTTTTCTCCATAGTTCTTAGGTTTCCAGGTGAAATCACGTTCCGTATCCTGAAAAACAATGGGTGAGTCAATTATCATGCTCGCAGGGGTATATTCCTTGTCAAGCGCCGCCGCATATATTATCGGTTTAAAAGCCGACCCGGGCTGTCGCCTTGACTGCGTGGCTCTGTTGAACTGGCTTTCCCGGAAATCCAGGCCCCCTATCATTGCCTTTACAAGACCTGTTTCATTTTCAATACACAGTAAGGCAGCCTGGGTATCTGGTTTCTGCTCAAGGGCAAGCTCCCATATATCCGAACCAGCTGCTTTGCCTTTAATTTTGGCTAAAATAATATCCCCTGTTTTCAGAGCATCTCCTGGATGTTTGATTCTGCATTCATAGTAGGGGACCTCTGGGTCTGGTTTTCTTGCCCAGCGCATATCGGCAATTTTTATTATACCCCGGGAATTTCCAATGCGAACAGTCGCGGTATTATTAATATTGTCAATCGAGATTACGACGCCGGTGACGATTTTTCTTTCTGTGACAGGGTTTTTATCCAGCTCATTTTGAATTTCTTGTGAAAAGGCTTCAATTTTTTCCATAGCGATGTGCTTTAAAGAGCCCCTGTAACCCTGACGTTTATCAAGGGCTGTTAAGCCTTTTTCTATTTCAGCCCGGGCTGTTTTCTGCATGTCAATATTGACGGCCGTATAAATTTTCAGCCCCTCTCTGTATAAGGTATCAGGGCCATATTTTTTTTCAATGTAACGTCTTATATGCTCTGTATAAAAAGGAGCTTCCTGAATAAACCAGTTGCGCCTCGGCTTTATATCAAGCTTTGCATTTATGGCTTCCGTGGCTTGAATATTGGTTATATAGCCTTCGGCAACCATTCGATTTAAAACATATATCTGGCGCTGTTTTGCTTTTTCAGGATATCTGAAAGGGGAATATCGGCTGGGAGCCTGGGGCAATCCAGCCAAAACAGCGCATTCGGCAAGGTTAAGCTCTCTGACCGGTTTTCCGAAATAGTTCTCGGAAGCCGCCTCTACTCCATATGCCCCATGTCCTAAGTATATTTGATTTAAATACAAAAAAAGGATTTCTTCTTTTGAAAATCTTTTGTCAATGCGGTATGCGAGGATTGCTTCTTTAATTTTACGCGTGTAGCTTCTTTCCGGTGTTAAAAGAAAGGACTTTGTAACCTGTTGTGTAATAGTGCTGCCGCCCTGGACAATGGTTCCTGCTTCGATATTTTTTAAAAAAGCTCTGACAATGCTGGAAAAATCTATTCCCTTGTGCTTTAAGAATTTTGCATCCTCTGCGGCGATAAAGGCGTCAATCATCACCTGCGGAATATCGGACAAAGGAACCACAATTCTGCGCTCTTTATAAAATTCGGCAATCTTTCTGTTGTCGTCGGAAAAGACCGTTGTGATCACCGGAGGACGATAGTCCGCCAGAGAAGATATTTGAGGGAGATCTTCACACAGGTAAAAATAAACGCCGACAACTGAAAACCCTCCGGATATTATAAGAAAAAGCATTGACCATAAAAGGAATCTGACAATTTTCAAGAAATAGCTTCCCTGCTTTTGTCTGGCGCGTTTTTTTAATATCTGTGAGGTACTTTTAGGTTTGGTCATAATCTACCGATAATCATTGATGGTATCGTAAAAAGTGAAAAAACTACTTTTACGAAATGTGTTAGGTGTTAAGTGTTAAGAACACCCCTGAACTTTTATTATTAACAAATGCCGATTTTTTAAGCAAGAAGTATCCCGCACAGGTGATGTGGATTTTCTTTTATATAAAAAGCTTGAACAATATTATTATAATTGATATATAAAAAGATTACAGAATGTTGTTTAAACTCAAATTTTGTTGTATTTCCTAAATCGAAAAATGAAAATCCTATTTATCTGCACCGCCAATATCTGCCGGAGTTTTATGGCAGAGCGCATATTCAGGAAAAAATCAGAGGAGAACGGTCGTGGCGATATCGAGGTATCATCAGCTTCCTTCATTAATATGGAGGGCGCGCCTGCCGATTCCAAGGCTGTTGATATTCTGGAAGGAAAGGGATTTGATGGCTATGGTCATAGATCAAGGTTGTTGACGGAGGATATGGTCGCTGGGGCGGATAAGATAATTGTGATGGAAAGTATTCAGAAAGAGATGATTATTGATAAATATCCAGATGCAGAGGATAAAATCTATCTTCTTAAATCATTTTCGGGAGATGTCGACAGGCCGAATGATAATATCAAGGATCCTTACGGGCTTTCAAGCTATCACTACAGGCTTTGCTTTGCAGAAATATACATGGCTATTGAGAGATTATGTAAAAAATGTATTTAGAATACTGGGGATTTAAAGAGTATCCATTTGAAAATGTACCTGATCCGGAATTTATGTACTACTCGGAGGAGCATGAGGAGGCTCTGGTCCGGCTTATCTATGCGGCAAAAAGAAGGAAAGGCGCTGCCCTTCTTACCGGGGATGTGGGGTGTGGAAAGACTGTTTTGAGCAAGGTCTTTATCCAACAGCTTCCGGATGATGAGTATGATATAGGATTAATAACCAATCCGACGCTTGAGCCTTCAGATTTTTTAAAAGAGATACTCTATCAGCTCGGCCTGAATCCCGATACAGATTCAAAAGCCGATCTCCTGAATAGCTTGAACACCGATTTTCGCGCTAGGAGCTTGTCCGAGAATAGCCTTATTCCAGCAAAAAAGTTAAGATAATATTT
>JACNLL010000050.1 GCA_014381545.1 Candidatus Desulfaltia bathyphila | reverse complement strand
TTTCCACTGGTATTTGACGGCACACCTTCCATCTGCAGAAGAAATCTCTTCATCTCTGGTCCGCCTCCGAAATTTCCCAAATAGCCGGTGGATTTTACTACACGATGACAGGGTATGATAAGCGGAAATGGGTTTCTGGCAAGCGCCGAGCCAACCGCCCTTGCGGCTCCGGGGGCAAGAATTCTGTCAGCCAGGCGTCCATAGCAGATTACCTTTCCTCTGGGTACCTGCCAGGTTTCAAGTAAAACCTTCTTTTGAAAATCATAACATTGAGTCATATCTATAAGTTCAAGCGAAAAACTGACAGGAGAACCTTCCAGGAAATTTTGTATCTGCAGGCAAAGTTTTTTCAGCTTTTTGTGCGACTGTTCTAAGGCGTCCGGATACTTTTTGTTTATTGTTTTGGTAATGGGAATATCTTTTTGGGGAAGCATGATATGCATGATCAAAGGAGCGGCGTTCTTTTGAACCCATAGTATGCCGATTTTCCCCAGAGCGGATGGGATTAGCTGATAAAAAACCCTAAGTGTTTTGGAAACCATGCAATCAGTCCTTTACTGGTCGAGTAATTTCATTGGGAATACGCTCGCTTTTGCGGTTCAATATTATATCAACATGTTGACATATCTATAGTAAATTTGTAATATTTTTGGAATAGAAACTTTAGTCTTCCGTATTATAATACGAAAAATAGTCCTTATTATACCCTAATTGAGCCAAAGCTCAATTAGGGAGTGGGCAGGAGTTAGTATAATAAAATAAAAGGAGGATAAAGAAAATGGATTGTAGAATGCAACACAGGATAATATCAGTACTGTTGGCGATTTCGATTTTTCTTTTTGGAGGAATTGCCATTGCACAGGATTTTTCCGCTGACATGGTATCTACAACCAAGGCTGGAGTTGTTACGGGGAAAATTTTTGTCGCAAAAGAAAAAACAAGGATGGAAACACCTCAGACTACCATTATAACAAGGATAGACAAAAATATAGTCTGGATACTCATGTCCGCACAGAGGATGTATATGGAACAACCTTTAAAGCCTGAAAATGTGGTTGCTACAACAGACAAAATGTCGGGTGAAATTGAGCGAAAACTTGTTGGCAAAGAAACGGTAGACGGGAAAACGACTAATAAATATAGGATAGTTTATGTGGTAGCTGATAAAGAAGAGACCATCTTCCAATGGATTGCTGCTTCAGGTTTACCAATAAAGTCAGCGGCTGTGGACGGCAGCTGGACAGTTGAATACAAAAATCTAAAGACCGGCAAACAACCCGATACCCTTTTTGAGATTCCAGCAGGGTATCAGAAATTCTCTTTTGGTGTACCAGTCATGCCCGAGACAAAAGCAGAAAAGCCGGTGGAGAAAGAAGAAAAAAAGCCATCGAAGTTTCCTCTTCGGATTCCAAAACTACCAGGGAAATTCTGGTAATTATTTTCTGGCAATACTACCACAATGCCCCCAAGTCTGCTTTGGGGGCATTTTTTATTAATCCTGTCAAAAAAGTCTCTTACGAAAGACCTAACTTGTTATAAATAATGGATTTAAGAAAAAACATAATTCCGGACAATGTAAAAAAAATACATCTTATCGCAATATGCGGCACAGGCATGGGCGCTCTTGCCTGTATGTTAAGGGATCTTGGCTTTGAAGTCACAGGCTCGGATCAAAAAATATATCCGCCTATGAGCGATTTCCTTTCTCGCAAAGGCATTAAAGTTTCCGAAGGTTTTACTGAAGATAATTTATCATACGGCCCTGATCTTGTTGTTGTCGGAAATGCCGTGACAAAGCATAATCCAGAGGTTCTTAAAATGCAAAACATGGGGCTTAATTTCTGCTCCATGCCCCAGGCAATCAACAGGTTCATCGCAGACAACAAAAAGAGGATAATTATTGCAGGCACTCACGGCAAAACAACCACTTCTTCTATTGTATCCTGGATCCTTTATAAAGCAGGCCTTGATCCCTCTTTTATTATAGGCGGTATTTTAAAAAACTTTGACAGCAATTACCGTCTTGGTAAAGGTGGCTTCATTGTAATCGAGGGAGATGAATATGACACTGCATTTTTTGATAAGGGGGCAAAGTTTTTACATTATAATCCTTACAGGGCGGTGCTTACAAGCGTTGAGTTTGATCACGCTGATATATTTAGGGACATTGATCATGTGAGACAGGTTTTTGATATTTTTTTGTCGGGTATTTCCGGAAAGAGCATGCTGTTTGCTTTTGATGGTGACAGCAATGTTGACGGTCTGGTTCACGGCAAACAATGCCGTGTTGAAAAATACGGTAAAGATAGAGGATCACTCTGGCGTCTTGGCTCTGTTTCCATTGACCCGCCATGGTCTATTGCCGAAATTATTAAACAGGACATATCCTTTGGGACCTTTAAAACAAAACTTATTGGAGAGCACAACCTGCTGAATGCCTTGTCGGCAATAGCAATAGCCGATTCTCTGATGATACCGGTTGATATTATTTCAGAGGCGCTTGAAACATTTGAAGGGATAAAGAGACGTCAGGAAGTCCGCGGGCATAAAAGAGAGATTACTGTAATTGATGATTTTGCGCATCATCCTACCGCTGTAAGGGAAACAATAAGGGCGGTTAAACCTTTTTATCCTGACGGACGGCTTGTGGCTGTTTTTGAACCACGGACAAACTCCAGCATGCGCAAGGTGTTCCAGAATATCTATCCGCTTTCATTTAATGAGGCTGACCTGATATGTATCCGCAAGCCACCGCTACTTGAAAAGATTCCGGTTGACGAACGTTTTTCTTCTGAAAAACTTGTAGATGACTTAAATAATCGCGGCAAAAGCGCACACTATTTCCCTGATACAGAATCGATTGTTGATTTTCTGATTAAAGAAACAAGGCCGGGCGATGTTATCCTGATCATGTCAAACGGCGGTTTTGATAATATACATGAAAGGCTGCTTAAGGCGTTGTGATTTTAAGAAGATGGAAGGCATTTAACGAACACTTCTAACAATAAAGGTATGGCAGTACTGCTTGATTCCTTTATAAAATAACCCCTGCTGCAGGATAGCGCCAGATTTGAGAAAGGGTTTTCTTCAACATTTACATCTATAATAATGCCGTCATGGTTTTTTACTTCCCATGCCACCTGATTTGGCAAATTTGTGGTCCCTGAGGTTCCGATTATCACCAACAATTCGGTCTGTCCGGCAACCTCCAATGAGCTCTGATATCGATAATATTTTTCATTATATGCCTCGTCGAACCACAAAACGTGAGGTCGTGAACGTTCTCCGCAATCAGGGCACTTGAGTAATATCTGCTCCTTAGGTGTAAGATCTTCTCCCTTTGCTTTGCCTGAAATATCTTCCGGTAGCCGGTAAATGTTTGAAGAACATTCATCGGCACAGCGCATATAAAAAATGTTTCCATGTATCTGATAAGTGCGTGATAAACTGTTGCCGGCTTGTATGTGCAGGTTATCTACGTTTTGAGTGATAAGTGTAAAGCGGTCACCTAAAAGTCTTTCCATTTCGACAAGCGCCAGATGACCGGTGTTCGGCCTGGCTTTTCTGCAAACACCAAGTCTATATAGATACCATTTCCAGACTTCATCAGGTTTTTGTATAAACATTGAGTAGGTAGCCATCTCCTGCGGATGATATTCCTTTGCGCCGATTGTCCAGTAACCTTCCGGACCGCGAAATGTTGGTATATTGCTTTCAGCAGAGATGCCCGCTCCGGTTAAAATAGTGATCCGCTTTGAACTCAGCGCAAAATCCTGCAGTATTTCTTTGAGACCTTTATTCATTATTTGCCGGTCAGGAAAGTTGGAAAGGGGGCAAGGAACGGTTTCAGTCGGTTTTGTCGTCAAAGAAAGTCGTTCTGCTTATGGCAAAAGGACAAAGGAAAGTAAAAGAAAGAAATGATACCGATTTATCGATCTTATGAAGAAACGACTTACATCTTGACATCAAGATTCCCTTCAACAGTTATTTCTTTCTTATTATCTATACCATATGGATGAATCGCATATATTTCATAAAGCTGTGCCCATGTATCTTTTTTAAAAAATGTTTTTCCGGCAGGTATAAAGTACAGACTTCGATCTTTAATACAGCCAGGCGTTGAAGGTTTGTTCTTTTTTTGAGAGGTGGCTTTTATAAAAAGGTAGGGTTCCTTTTTGCCAGGGGTGTTTAATAATACAAGATACTTTTTTCCAGTAAAACCGTTATGAAATACCAAGCTGCTGTGATGATAGATGGCTCCACGTGTCTGCAATTAGTCAGCTCCGAACAATTGATATACTTCTGATATTTCCCCCACTCTTTCTTTGGCTTCATCATATGATAAACTTCCTATTTCGCTATCAATAGAAAGCATATAATCTATTTTTTGGAATTTCCCCTTTTCTTTTAGAGTTCTGTCCCATGGCTCATTTTTTAAATGAGTAGATTCAACCATATCATCGGCTTTCGTATCACGAAATATAAAGGATATATCTTTTAAAAGTTTCATTTCTCTTTTAGAGAAATATTTATTATCAAATTTCTTTTTTGGCCTGATTTGCTGAAATTTTTCTGGCGGAAGTTCGTTTATAGTATCTTTCATATCTGGTCTCATATTGCCTGAGAGCTCATCAAACAAAACTTTTGGCACCGGTCCCATCTCCCAAGCAAAATAATCAAGGCCTGTAACAG
This sequence comes from Candidatus Desulfaltia bathyphila, assembly GCA_014381545.1. Classification (GTDB taxonomy): domain Bacteria; phylum Desulfobacterota; class Desulfobacteria; order Desulfobacterales; family ETH-SRB1; genus Desulfaltia; species Desulfaltia bathyphila. The sequence goes on along the minus strand of JACNLL010000050.1, from coordinate 1,165 downwards.
ACATGCCTGCCTGTTTAAAATGGAAAAAGTCCAGAAAATAAAGAAGTTTCAATAACTTGGTTTTGCCGCAATATTTTGTATTTTTGGCAAAATATATTATTGCATTTATCAGTTTTTCTCTATGGTGAGTAATAATCATACAAATAATATCGGCCAGCATGGAATAAAAGTCAAGCGCTATCGAACAAAATAATTGAAGAACCCTGCAGCAAGCTGCAGGGAATCTTCGACTGTAAGAAATTCTGTCAATTTTTTGATTCGCTCGCTAACCCCGCAGCAAGCTGTGGGGAAAGTGCTCGCTGTTGCAGTTCAGCACTCCATTAAATTTGCTTTTAAGGCATATCCAGCAGGAAAATTTGTGGTTTGACCCTGGATTGTGCACATGATATTGAAATTTTATATTTAAAATCGTCCAAAGGATGAACCGCATTTCTTGAAGGACGTTACTCAATACAACAGGAAACTGTCAGATGATTACCGACACAACCTTTTTCACAAATGAATCAGGCTATGCATTGCTTGACCGATTTAAAAGGACACTGAAGCATATCAGATCCCGCTTTCCCGAATCTGCTTTATTGAAAGTCAACAAAAGCCTGGTTAGAGAAGGGAAAAAGCTCCGATACCCTAAAAACCTCAGGATCAAAATGTTTAGAATAATCATAGATGCAATAAAAAAACATAAAACTGATATAGATATTGCTTTGTGCAAAGAGCAGCCTGAAATATGGAAGGCGCTCGGCCTTGATATGAAGGGATTAAAGTGTAATTGCCTTAGTTAGATGGTATTGTAAAAATCGTTAACCTAATGAGTTGAGGGGAACAATGGCCGGAAAGCACAGGCCTGAATTGAATCGGCTAAGGAAGTGCCATCAATTTAATTAAGGATTGACAAATGGGTAAAGATTTCTTATATAATTGCCGATATGATTAATAATAATATAAGAAATCTTTATTGAGGGGGAGTATGCCATGATATCCAAAGGACACGAAAGTGAAGCGGCAGCGCTCAAGGAAGAAGAGGTCCTGGATAAAAGGATTATGGCTGCAAGACAGGCAGCAGGTTTTTCCATTACCGAAGCGGCTCAAAAACTGGGGTTTAAAAACTACCAGACTCTTTCTGCCATTGAAAAAGGTGCAAGGAAGATAAATGCCCATGAATTGA
>JACNLL010000013.1 GCA_014381545.1 Candidatus Desulfaltia bathyphila | reverse complement strand
TAACCGGCATTAAGGCAATCGCCTCACATACTTCATATCTTATAAATCTGGCTGGTTCTGAAAACAAGAAGCACGGCATGTCGCTTCATGCGCTTAAACAGGAACTTATCAGATCTTCAATACTCGGTATTCCTTTTGTCGTGCTTCACCCGGGTTCTCACATGGGAAAAGGAGAAAAGGAGGGAATCAACAGGATAGCTGAAAGCATAAATGACATATTTGCCAAAACACCTGATATACTCCTGCGCCTCCTGCTTGAAACCACTGCGGGCCAGGGCTCAAGCATCGGGCATACCTTTGAACAGCTTGCCTCGATATTAGATCTAATAGAAAATAAAGAAAAAATGGGCATCTGCCTTGATACATGCCATATCTTTGCAGCCGGCTATGATATCAGGAATGCCAAGTCATACAGAAAAACAATAAATCTTTTCGATAATATAATAGGTATTAAGCATCTATATTTTATACATCTAAATGACTCAAAAAAAGACCTTGGCACAAGGATTGATCGGCATGAACATATTGGGCAAGGATTTATCGGTTTAAAAGCATTTGAAAGTTTTATGAACGACAAAAGATTTAAAAATATTCCAAAGATTATTGAAACCCCAAAAGAAAATGCTGCCTGCGATTATGATAAAACCAATTTAAATAAGTTAAGAGCAATGGTATTGTAAAAAAATGGATATAAAGCGAGAACAGATAGATTTTGATATACTTTTTGTTGGAGGCGGCCCCGCAAGCCTTGCAGGCGCCATTAGATTAATGCAGCTCTCCAAACAAAAAGGAATTAACCTTGAGGTGGCCATTATTGAAAAAGGGGCTGAAATAGGATCACACGCTTTGAGCGGAGCTGTCCTGAATCCTGTTGCATTAAAGGAGCTTATCCCTGATTTTCTTGAAAGAGGATGCCCTGTTGAAACAACCGTAAGAAAAGATGAATTTTACTTTCTGACCCGGAACAGATATTATCGTCTCCCTTATACACCGCGATATATGCGAAACAAAGGCTTTTACATTATAAGCCTTTCACGGCTTACAAGATGGCTTGCGGAAATTGCCGAAGAGCTTGGAGTAAACATCTTTCCGGGTTTTGCGGGAAAAGAGGTTCTTTACTCTCTAAATAATGAGTCAATCATCGGAATACGCACAGGAGACAAGGGGCTTGACAAAGAAGGTAAGCCTAAAGGCAATTTTGAGCCGGGGATAGATATATTGGCCAAGGTTACTGTGTTCGGAGAAGGCTCCAGGGGAAGTCTTATGCAGAATATTGCAGAAAAATTTGATATCTTCTCCGGAAAAATGCCGCAGGTTTTTGAAACAGGCGTCAAAGAGGTTATACAACTGCCTGAAAACAACTATTTTAAGACCAGCAAAGGGAATGATATTCATACGTTCGGCTACCCGCTGGGCATTAATACACCTGGCGGCGGTTTTATTTATGAAATGGAAGACAACAAAGCATCTCTGGGATTTATTGCGGGTCTTTCATATCAGGAGCCTATGCTCGACCTGTATGAGGAATTTATTAAATTCAAACGTCATCCTTTGGTATCAAAAATCATTCAAAACGGTAAGGTAATCGAACAGGGAGCAAGAACCGTTTCCACCGGAGGATATTATACTATTCCCAGGCTCGCTGTTAATGGCGGACTATTCATCGGCGGCAGTGCGTCAATGCAGAATACTCCGGGGTTAAAGGGCATACATGTTTCCATGAAATCCGGTATGCTGGCAGCAGAGGCAATCATAAAAGCCCATGAAAAAAACAGCTTTACACAGGAAACACTCGATAATTATCATGGTTTGTTTGAAAAAAGCCGGCTAAAAGAAGAACTTTATGAAGGAAGAAACTTTTCCCAGGCCATGTCAAAAAAAGGATTGATAAAATTTATCCATCTTGGCGCCCAGTATTTCACAAAAGGACGCGGAATATGTGACAAGATGCCTGTTGAAGAAGATTACAAAACATTGCGGCCTGTAAAAGCGGATAGTAGAGACTTTAAAAGGGTAGAGCCTGATAAAAAGGTTTTTGACGGTGTTTTATATGTTGACAAACTTACAGGAGTTTATCTGTCAAAGACAATGCACAGAGAGGACCAGCCGTGCCATATTGTTATCCATGATCAAAATCTGTGCATGAATGAATGTTATATTGCCTATAGGTGCCCCTGCATAAGATTCTGCCCTGGTAATGTTTACGAAATTGAAACAGATGAAAACGGATCCCAAAGACGGCTTAAACTTAACCCGTCTAATTGCCTTCACTGCAAAACGTGTGAAATAAAGGATCCTTACGAAAACATAACCTGGACATGCCCGGAAGGCGGAGACGGGCCGGGTTATACAATACTGTAAGAAGTATAATTTTGAATTTTTAGTTTTTAATTTTGAATGCAAAAAATCTGATTGTTAATTTAAAATTTAACCTTCAAAATTAAAAATTTTTTTGGTGGTTATTAAAATTACAATCTTCCTTTTCTCAAAATAGCCACAAGAAGCCATATCCCCATTATTGCAGCCGATATAAATCCAACAATCCCTATTATGGATAATCCATTGAATAAAGGTGGGGTCTTTGCAAAAACTATAATAGCTGAGCCAATGATAAGAGATCCAATTATTATAGAAAAGGATATTCTATTGCTAATCTGGTTATGGGTTTCAAGCATAGGCTCAAAACCCTTGTGCTCAAACTTAATGCTTAATTTTTGCTGTTTGATCAGGCGTGTAATTTCAAGAGCATCCTTGGGAAACTGCTGTATAAATTTGAACAGTTCAGCGACAAGAGTTGCGATATCGCCGGCAATCCTTTTGGGGTAAAACCTTGCGCTCTTTACCCTTTCAATAAATGGCGCTGCCCGCGTTATCATGTCAAAATTCGGATCAAGCATAAGCCCGACCCCTTCTATTGAGCTGAATACCTTCATCATAAGAAAGATATTGGGCGGTATCCTGAGACGGTAACGGGACGCTACTTCAAGCAGACCCTGAAGCATTTTTCCAATTTCAATATCTTTCAAGGGCTTGTAAAGGTGCTGCTCAATGAAGTCTGACAGATCTCTTTCAAGCAATCTGATATCAGGATCTTCATCATGGTCGGTTAGTTCCAGCAGTGAACGGGTCAGCCTTAAAGTGTCTTTATGGACCACGCTATCGATAAGATCGACAAAATCCTCCCGTGTCTGCCTATCAACAGTGCCCATCATTCCAAAATCGAGCAAACATATAACATTGTTTGGCAGCACAAAAATATTTCCAGGATGAGGATCAGCATGAAAAAAACCGTTATCAAATACCTGTTTTAAGTAAAGGTCAACTCCGCGGATTGTTATTATCTTTCTGTCATATCCTGCATCATCAAGCCGGCTGATTTCAGAAATCTTTATGCCGTCCACAAACTCCATTGTAAGAACGCGAGAAGTCGAAGTGTCTCGAAATACCTTTGGGACATAAATAGTAGGGTCATTTAAAAATTCCCTTGCGAACCGCTCCATGTGTGTCGCTTCTATGGAATAGTCTATTTCCCTTTCAAGTGTTCTGCTGAACTCCTCGACAACTTTGACGGGCCGGTGCAGCTCCATCTCTTCTACATGGTGTTCCATAAGGGTTGCCAGATGGAACATGATCTCAAGGTCAACCTCAATAATCTTTTTTATACCGGGACGCCGAACCTTAACCGCCACATCTTCGCCATCCTTCAATTTCGCCCTGTAAACCTGGCCTATCGATGCAGATGCCATAGGAGTTTTATCGATAGATGCAAAGAGATCTTCCGGCGCCGCGCCAAGTTCAACCTTTATGATCTCCCTTGCTTCGTCAAAAGGAAACGGGGGCACCATATCCTGAAGTTTGGAAAGTTCATTTATAAAATCAACCGGCACAAGATCAGGACGTGTGGAGAGTATCTGTCCAAGCTTTACAAATGTCGGTCCAAGCTCTTCAAAAGCCAGCCTGACCCTTTCCGCCCTGGACAGCTTTTCAAGACGATCGCGGCGTTTTTTTAATATCATATTAAGGCCGATTTCTATATACTGCTCTATCTTCAGCACTTCAACAAGATCGCCAAAGCCATACTTGAAAAGAACGGTCAGGATCTGTCTGTAGCGTTGCAGGTGGCGATAGGTGCGACCTATAATTCCTATTTTTCGTATGCTAAACATGATATTTATGCTTTTTCGCTGACAGCCTTTTTCAGCTCCCTTATCTCTTTTTTCAAACCCTTTAACTCATCTGCGGTTACCAAATCTGCCTTTTTTATCAACTTTTTTACTGTTTTCTCCACCCTTTGTTCCAGCTTCTTTTGGGCCTCGTCATACCGCTTTCGAAGTTCATCCAGGAATTTCCCTCCTTCTTCTTCAGACATTTTCCCCTGTTTTACAAGCTCATTAGCCAGATCTTCTACTTCGTCCTTGGTTTTAAGAGCAAGGCCAATGCCGGTAAACATAGCCTTTTTAATAAGATTAAACATAGCATACTCCTTTTTTATGATTTATCAGTTTTTGTAACTTTTTAGCTTTATAAAATAAGACGACCACAGCGAGCTTCAGGTATGATTAAATTTAAAACAGGAAACTACTTCAACCTCCCGATAACGGCGCTTGCAATGGTATTTTTCTGTATTTCCCTGGTGCCTTCATATATCTCTGTAATTTTGGCGTCACGGTAAAAGCGTTCAACTTCGTAATCGGCCATATACCCATATCCGCCTAACAACTGTATTGCTTCGTCGGCCACCTCCACAGCAGCCTTGGCAGCAAACATCTTGGCCATAGATGTCAGTTTGGAATCAATACGACCCTGGTCAAAATTCCAGGCAGCCTTATAGGTTATCAGCCTGGCAAGCTCTATTTTTGTGGCCATATCCGCGAGCTTATGCTGCGTAACCTGGAATTGAGCGATTTTTTTCCCAAACTGCTCCCTTTGCTTAACGTATGCCAGGGCCCGATCAAAAGCTCCCTGGGCTATTCCAAGGGCCTGAGCGGCTATCAGAATCCTGCTTTCATCAAAAAACTCCAAGACCTGATAAAAGCCTCTTCCCTCTTTACCGATAAGATGTGAAGATGGCACACGAACATCCTTAAAGGTTACCTCTGCCGTAGGCATCAGATGAATGCCCATCTTTTCTCCAACATCCATGGTAGAAACACCTTTTCGATCAGCCTCTACAAGAAGCATACTCATGCCTCTATATGTTGGATCGACATCGGGATCGGTCTGACAAAGTACCGTGTAAAATCCGGCAAGCCCGCCGTTGGTAATAAAAATTTTTGATCCGTTAACAATCCATTCATCTGACTCCTTTACCGCTGTTGTATCCATAAATGTTAAGTCAGAGCCATGATCCGGTTCTGTAAAAGCGCCGCCGGAAAGCATTTTGCCTTCCGCTATTGGCGGAAGAAATTTTTCTTTCAATTCATCACTGCCAAAACGTAAAACACATTCAGAAGCAAAAGATGAAAGAATTAAAGCGCTCCCGATGCTGGAATCGCCGCTGCAGAACTCCTCAGCAACAAGAATATTCTCCAGAACTCCAAGACCCTGTCCGGAATACTCTTCAGGAAAATGAATGCCGATAAATCCAAGGGCAGCCGCTTTTTTCCAGGTCTTCTTTGGGAATTCATGTTTTTTTACAAGTTCAAGGACAAGCTCCTTGCTGAATTCACCTTTTACAAAATCCTTTGCCGCTTTCTTAATTTCTTTTTGCGACCTTGACAGTTCAAAATCCATTCAATCAATCCTCCTCTTTCTTTCTTTTCCTCTCCTCTCTCCTCTCTCTCCCTCTCTTCTCTTTCTCTCTCTTTTCTTTTTCTTTTTTTTTCTCTCCATCCACAAAAAAAGATGACAACCAGCTATATTTAATAAACTAACATACATATAAGACTATTGCAAGAAACTTTGGGGTCACATCTTGATTAACGCACTTATTCCATCATATTCCTTTTTAAAGGTTTTATCGACACGAAGTTTTTCTCTGAAAATACCAACTCGTCTGCTAAC
>JACNLL010000025.1 GCA_014381545.1 Candidatus Desulfaltia bathyphila | reverse complement strand
ACCCCCCTGAAAAGAGGTGTATGCTCCAGGAGCAGGGGTTGGATCTTGATAAGGTGGTCCAACCGGGTGGTGGACCCGCTGCATATGGACGCTGCAGAGGTTTTGCCTGAGGGCAAATACCAAAGGGTTGTCGAGGCCCGCAGCTTGCTTTGCTACTGAGCCGTAAGGGCGTTAGCTGTCGGCATGTCGAAATTAGGATGCAGACTAAAGATTTCTCCGGCATTTGTGAGCCAATCGGTTTTGCGTGGTGAAAAGCTGACTAAATATACGTCTCGAAAATTCTACGACTTATTGACTTTATAGGAAGTTATTGAGGCTTGGATTCTTGCCTCGCATCTGGAATAATGGAATGGTGGAATAATCGAACGCTGATTTTTAAAGGAAGTTGCCCATTTTTTCATTTTCCTGTCAAGGCAGACTTCACCAACAAACCAGCGACCCATTTACCCAGTACCCATTATTCCATCATTGCAGTATTGCAATTGTGAGCGAAGCGAATTAAGTTCCATCAGTACGAACCCATAAATAAAGTCGCAACATAACGTCCCCATGTGTCCGTCCCAGAATCAAATGGGTGTTCCCACCCTGCGAGTATGCAATGGAGATGTGGAGAAAGGAGGCCCACAAATGGCCCAAGTTAATAACGCCAAGGAGGTTAAGATATGGTCCCGTCCTGCGTATGTCTTCTGGATGAGCTATCCGCTCGTGTTGACAGTTGCCCTGTTGTGGGGTATTTTTGAATTATGGTCAGATTTCGATACAGCTGGGGAAGCGGTTACGTTTTCTGAGTTGCAACTCCTCGAACTTGTAGCGCTGGCCGGGGGGCTCGGCAGTACAGTGCGTTTACTGCGTTTAATTCCCGCAATTTATCGCGATGAACACCTCAGGCCTGCCATCGAACACGCGAATTCAAAGGATACTGCCAGGGAGAAGGCAAATTCTGAAGATATCGACAGAAAAACATTTACGGCCGGGATCCCGTTCTTGTTACTGCGGCCGTTTCTCGGGCCACCAGTGGCAATTATTGTCTATCTCGCCATCCGGGGTGGCCTGTTGTCAGGAAACACTGAGCAAATCAACCATTTCGGTATTGTTGCCCTGGCTGGTGTGACGGGTCTCTTCTCAGACTCGGCAATAGATAAGCTTAAACAAGTGTTCGATGTCTTTTTGGGCATTAAGCCTGAGTCACGCATCGAGCCGGAGTCAGGTCCTGAGTCGAAGGAAGGCCCAAGGCAACCAAGTGCTCAGGGGTGACAGCCACGGAAAAGGGGGAAGGGTACGTACCGCTTGGTGCGAGTGGTTCAAGTGAGCCACGCCGGTGAATACCGGCTTCAGGGCTTGACATAGGAAAAAAATCAATAACTGGCCTGCTGTGCCATGTTATCTCCAGTTTGGCAATGACGGCTTGGGGGAGAGATTCGGGACGTACTAAACTATTCAACTTAATTCATGATGTGTAATATGTTATTCTGCTTACATGCCGAGAAAATCACGAATAGATGCTCCGGGAGCTATGAGAAAAATCACCGAATTCGAAATTGAACAATTCGCCATCGAACTTTTCGAAAAATCCGACTGCCAATACATCTACGCTCCTTCCATTGCCCCGGACGGCAAAAAAACCTTGGGAATATTTAGATGAAAAAAAAGAAAAAAATCCCGGACAATCAGATTGCTGTATATCAGACACCTGAGGGGGGAATTAATATAGAAGTGTTGTACGCCAATGAAAATATCTGGCTGCCTCAAAAACGAATGGCGGAACTGTTTGGGTGCAGTGCTGACAACATCTCTTTGCATCTGAAGAATATCTATAAAGAAAAAGAACTCGATGAGTTGTCAACTGCCGAGGTTTTCTCGGTAGTTCAAATTGAAGGAAAAAGGGAGGTTGTCCGCAATGTAACCTGCTATTCTTTAGAGGCGATTATTGCCGTGGGATATCGGGTAAATTCGGAACGTGGTACGCAATTTCGGCAATGGGCGATAACTATTCTTCAACAATACATTCATAAAGGCTTTGCAATCGACAATGACCGTTTTAAATATGGTTCCCGCTTCAGCACCCGGTTTTTTGATGATTTGCTTGAAGAAATCAGGGATATCCGTTCAAGCGAAAGGATGTTATATCAAAAAATTACAGATATTTATGCTACTTCGATTGATTATTCTGCGAAGGCAGAAGATACAAAAATGTTTTTTGCCACAGTTCAGAATAAACTGCATTTTGCCATTACCGGACAAACTGCCGCCGAAATAGTCGCCGAAAGGGTAGATAGCAGTAAGCCCAATATGGGATTAACTTCATGGAGAAAAGGGCTTGGAGGGAAAATCATGCCAAGTGATGTTTCCGTAGCCAAAAATTATTTGAACAAACCGGAGCTCGATCATCTAAACCGCATCGTCACGATGTATCTTGATTATGCGGAATTACAGGCTGTTCGTAATATTCCAATGTATATGAAAAACTGGATTGAAAAGCTGAATGCCTTTTTAAAATTCAGCGAATATGAAATCCTAACCAATGCTGGTTCAATTAGCCATGAAGTTGCTTTAGCTTTGGCGCACAAGGAATATGAAATTTTTAAGAAAGATCAAGATAAAAATTACATTTCCGATTTTGACCGCGAAGTAAAAATACTTTTAGATAAAAATAAAGACGATGGAAATGAGCATGAATAGAATAACCGAATCCACTATCGAAAAATTTGCCATCGTTGAGCGGCTTCAGGAACAGGCGGCTTCAGGGAAGGCGACCAAGAAATACCTTGGAGGAGAAAATGGTTAAAAAACAAAAGGAGAATATTTATGCCACTTTTTGATTATCTATGCTTGGATTGCGGAAAACAGAGCGAAGTACTTATTGCTGGTTCAGATGATCAGCCGCAGTGTCGGTTGTGCGGCAGCCGAAACCTTAGCAAACTACTTTCCGCGCACTCATCCATGTCCGGGGTTTCCCAGAGCAGGGTGCCCGGTCCTGGCGACACTTCCTGTTGCGGCTCAAGCCCTGACCATGCCGGTTGCGCAGGGCCCGGTAGCTGTTGCGGGCATAAACCTGATTAAACCTTTTTGTATATGAACTCTTACCAGAAAGAGCAGTCAGATGCGCTTTACATGGTTCGGAGCCACTTTTCGACCTTTTCCCCAAAGCAAAGATAAAAGCTTGAATCCGGGGTTGTCGGCTATCTCGGCTTTTGCAAGGAGGCAGCCTCTTTTCTTTCCACCCATTCCAGCGTGGTATGTACGCAAAAGTGCTACAAGAGCCAACTTAGCGCTTGTTGTACACGTGAGGGAATCATTACATTTTTTGCAGACGTCATCAACACCATTGCCATAATTGCAGATCACGAAATAAAGGTCATACGCATCTTTGTTCTCTCCTCTTTGATCAAAAGCCAGGCTTTTAAAACGGTTATACAGAAATTTCGATAGGTATAATCTGAAATGATCTCGAGGTGCTTTGCCCTGGCCATAATGGCCTGGTTGTTAACCTTTGAAACCACTTTACAATTGATCTTTGTTTGATATATTCTTATTTATTTTTAAACCCTTCAAAGTTATCCCTATGAAAGATTACCGACCAATTATTGGCATTACAATGGGTGATCCTGTCGGCATCGGCCCGGAGATTGTCCTGATGGCTCTTTGCGAGCCCGCTGTTTATAAAGCGTGCAGGCCGCTTGTGATCGGAGATGCGCAGAGGCTGGAGGCGGCAAAAAAATGCACTAAAAGCAGGCTTAATATCAGAACAACAGATACACCTGATTCCGGCCGATATGAATGCGGCTTTATCGAGCTTTTATCTATTTCCAAATGCGATCCTGACAATACATACTGGGGCAAGCCCACGGCGCAGACAGGCAAGGCAATGGTAGAGTATATAATAAGGGCGATAGATTTGGCGATTTGCAATGACATAGCTGCAATCGTTACCTGCCCGATAAACAAGATGGCCATGCGTATTGCAGGTTATGCTTACAATGGACATACCAAGCTTCTTGCCGAGCGCACTAAGACCGATAATTTTGCCATGATGCTTGCGGGTGATAAACTTCGTGTGGTTCTTGTGACCATCCATATTCCCTTAAAGGATGTTGCTTCAATCCTTTCCAGGGAAAAAATAGTGCAAACAATATTGATCGCCCGCGATGCGCTATATGAACGTTTTGGATTTGAAAAGCCCCGTATTGCGGTAGCCGGACTGAATCCCCATGCCGGAGAAGGGGGCATGTTCGGAGACGAAGAGAAAAATATTATCATTCCGGCCGTCAATTGCGCAAGAAAGCAAGGGATTGATGTTTCAGGGCCTTTTCCTCCTGATACAATATTTTATCATGCTGCAAAAGGTCGTTACGATGCCGTAGTATGCATGTATCATGATCAGGGGCTGATCCCTTTTAAGATAATGCATTTTACCGATGGTGTTAATACAACGCTTGGCATCCCTGTAATAAGAACCTCTGTTGATCATGGGACGGCTTACGATATTGCCGGAACCGGCAAGGCGGATCCAGGCAGTCTTATTGCCGCTATAAATATGGCAACACACCAGGCCGTTATTTCGCAAAAAAGAAGTAGTCAGAATATTTTATGAACCATGAAAAAATAATTATTCGTGGCGCAAGACAGCATAACTTGAAGAACATCGATGTTGAATTGCCCCGCAACAGGTTTGTGGTTGTAACCGGTCTGTCAGGATCTGGCAAATCAACGCTTGCTTTTGATACACTTTATGCTGAAGGACAGCGAAGATATGTTGAATCACTTTCCACATATGCGCGCCAGTTCTTAGAGCGTCTGGAAAAGCCGGATGTCGATATGATCGAAGGCCTGTCACCGGCCATTGCTATTGAACAGAAAACAGCAAGCCATAATCCACGCTCAACCGTTGGAACCGTTACGGAAATATATGATTATCTCCGCCTCCTTTTTGCCAGGGCAGGCACACCCCATTGTTATAAATGCGGACAGCCCATTACCTCCCAAGCACTGGATCAAATCGTGGACAGGGTTATGTCTCTGGACCAGGGAACCAGAATTATTATTTTATCACCCATAATATCCGGCCAGAAAGGAACGCATGAAAAGCTTTTAAAGCAACTGAAAAAGGATGGTTTCGCAAGGGTGCGCATTGACGGCAAGACCGTAGAGATCGAAGATGCCGGAGGGCTGGATAAAAACAAAAAACATGACATAGATGTGGTCGTGGACAGACTAATTGTAAAGGATAATATGAGAAACAGGCTCGCCGATTCTTTAGAATTGGCCATATCGCAATCAGACGGTCTTGCGATGGTTGATGTGTTCGGCTCAAAGCCCGATCTTGTCAGCGAATCGATTTTATTCAGCGAAAAGGCGGCGTGTATTAACTGCCAAATAAGCTATCCTGAGTTTACACCAGCCAGTTTTTCTTTTAATTCTCCTCATGGGGCCTGCCCAAAATGCAATGGTCTTGGCTCAACTACTGAATTCGATCCTGATCTTATAACTCCAAACCATGGACTCTCTTTAAGAGAAGGGGCTGTTTCGCCGTGGGCCAACAGGAATAGTGTGCATTTTGCCGAATTCTTAGACGCTTTAACCATGCACTATGGGGTTGACATCTATACGCCCTATAAGGATCTTCCTCAGAGCTTTAAAGATATTCTTCTTTATGGATCAGGGGATGAACATATCAGATTCTATTTTGAACGGAATAATCGTCGCATTATCTACCATAAAACCTTTGAAGGAATTATACCAAAATTAGAGCGCCGTTATATGGAGACGGATTCATACCCGTCCAGAGAAGAGATCAGACGTTATATGAATTTCCGTCCATGCCCGGAATGCATGGGGTCCAAACTGAACCAGGCAAGCAGCTCCGTTAAGGTGGGCAGTCTTACAATATCTGAAGTCACAGCCCTTTCAGTGTCAAAGGCAAATGCTTTTTTTAAAGAATTAAAACTAATCGGCAAGAAAGAGATAATTGCCCGGAGGATTCTAAAAGAGATAATTGAACGGCTTGGTTTTCTTGAAAATGTTGGGCTTTCCTATCTTACCCTTGACAGGTCCGCTTTTACGCTTTCCGGTGGAGAAAGTCAGAGAATACGACTGGCAACACAGATCGGGTCAAAATTAACCGGCGTTCTTTACGTTCTTGATGAACCGAGTATAGGCCTGCACCAGAGAGATAATCAACGTCTCCTGAAAACCCTTTTGCAGATGCGTGATCTTGGCAATACAGTACTTGTTGTAGAACATGATGAAAAGACCATACTTTCCGCCGATTATGTTATCGATATGGGGCCGGGCGCAGGTATTAAAGGGGGTGAGGTGGTTTTTGCCGGATTGCCAAAAGGGCTTTTAAAGGATAAGAATTCCTTGACAGGTCAATACCTTTCAGGACGAAAGCGTATTGAAATTCCGTGTATGCGGCGTTCGGAGCAGGGGAAGCAACTTATCATAAAGGGCGCTTCGGAAAACAACCTAAAAAATATTGATGTAGAGTTTCCTCTTGGATGTTTTATATGTGTGACAGGAGTATCAGGTTCAGGCAAATCCACACTGGTGCTGGAAACTTTGCACAGGGCTCTGTCCCAGCAGCTGTATTATGCCAGGATACCTGCAGGCAGACACGCCGGTATAACGGGCCTGGAATATATTGACAAGGTGATTAATATTGACCAGTCCCCCATAGGAAGAACTCCCCGCTCCAATCCCGGAACATATACAGGTGTTTTTACTTATATAAGGGAGCTTTTTGCCAGAACAGCCGAGGCCCGCATGAGGGGTTACAGGCCGGGCCGTTTTAGCTTTAATGTTAAGGGTGGCAGATGCGAGGCCTGCAAAGGGGATGGGATCATAAAGATAGAGATGCATTTTCTCCCGGACGTTTATGTGGCATGTGATGTTTGCCGCGGCAAAAGATACAACAGGGAGACTCTTGAAATCAGGTATAAGGGGAAAAATATTGCCGATATACTTGATATGACCGTGAACCAGGCTTTAAGATTTTTTGAAAACATCAGCAATATCAGATCAAAGCTAAAGACTCTGGTGGATGTAGGCATTGGATATATTCATATAGGTCAGCCGGCCACAACCCTGTCAGGCGGCGAAGCGCAACGAGTCAAGCTATCACGGGAGCTTAGCAAAAGAGGCACCGGAAGAACCGTCTATATACTTGATGAACCAACGACAGGTCTTCATGTTGATGACATAAAAAAGCTTCTTAATGTGTTAAGCAGACTTGTGGAATCTGATAATACCGTGATCGTGATAGAGCATAACATGGATGTAATAAAGACCGCCGACCATATCATCGATTTAGGCCCTGAGGGGGGGGATGAAGGCGGATACATTGTAGGATGCGGCACCCCTGAAAAGATCGCAGATATTAACGCGTCATATACCGGACAGTTTTTAAAAAAGGTTCTACAAGACCTTTGAAAAACGCTCCCTTTTGCCCAATTTCTGTGTCAGGCTCAAATTTTAATCCTCGAAATATTCCATTATATTCCTCCGGTTAAAATTTTCGCCTTCCTTGAACTTGAACAAAATTGAGCATTTTTCAAAGGTCTTTCTGTGTAAATAGTAGATTAGACCAAAATAAAACAGGGTTATTGCCTTTAAAAAGCAACAACCCTGTTTTTGTTAACTTATTTGTTTAAGTTTTTAGTGGCCTGCTCCAAACAGTGCAGCGATCGCACCTGCCTGTGGATGCGCATAGATAAGGATCAGTGCGACGACCAGAGCATAGATACACAGAGATTCGATCATAGCAAGACCGATCAACAGGGTAACCGTCACCTTGCCTGATGATTCAGGATTTCTTGCAATGCCCTCAACAGCAGACTTTAAACCAATACCCTGTCCAATGCCGCAACCAATAGCTGCGATTGCAATCCCGAAACCAGCAGCAGTTACGCTGGCAATAAAGAATTGTAATGCTTGTTCACCCATAAAATGTTACCTCCTTTTTCAAGATTTTTATTTTGCTTCTTCCATTTTCCCATAAAAAATAAAAGCAAACAAATAAAGCCCGTTATAGCTTAATGAGCATGTTCCATTGCGCCGGTAAAATACATGATTGAAAGCAAAAAGAAGACAAATGCCTGTACCAGGGAAACAAAAATACCAAGCGCCATTAGCGGCAGCGGAGCAAAGAACAGGCCTGCCAATCCGAAAAGAATAGTCAAAACCAGTTCATGACCCATCATGTTGCCGAAAAGACGGAAAGAAAGCGACAGGATACGCGCCGTATGACCGATAACTTCGATTGGAAATATAATAGGAATCATCCACCATACAGGCCCTAAGAAGTGTTTTATATATTTTATGCCGTGATATTTGAGGCCGATAATATGCGTAAAAATAACTGCCGTTAATGCGCATGAAGCCGTTGTGTTCAGGCTGGCGGTTGGGGGATAAAATCCTGGTACAAGTCCTATCAAGTTACATGTGGCAATATAAAGAAATATAGTGGCAGCTAACGGAAAGAGCCATCTGCCCTGCTCTCCTGTGACGCTAACCATAAACTCCTCAATGCCCGAGATGATCACTTCAAAGACATTCTGTCCTTTTGTTGGAATCATGCTTATGCCTTTGCTTGCGAGGCAACCAAGAACAATCAGTATAATCATGACCACCCAAGAGTATATAACATGAGGATTTGCGTGGGCAAAATGTTCCAGACCGACCAACTCAAACAACTTGACAAAAAATAAGTAGGGATGTTCCACCTTAAATCGCCTCCTTGAAAAAAAGTTTTTTAAATTCGCACATAGTCGCAAGCATTATACTTACAACCACAACCGAAAGACCGATAAAGAGGCCTACAGGATGAACGTAGTGCCTTGATATAAGAACAAATATTATTAAAGCGCTCACAATGAATCGTATATAATATTTGGATAGAACCACCAGGAGAGAAGCAAGATGAGGCGGAGTAAGCGCCTTTTTAAGTGTGCGGTATAATAAATGGAAGTTTATTGTAACAATCAGGCCGCCAAATATAATGCCCATGGCAAAATGGGGCGGCGAAATAATAAGCCCCACTATGCTTGCAACGGAAAACAGGATCCAGTTTGTTCTGGTGACGAATTTTAAAATTCGTTGTTGAATTTTCACAATCAGTATTTCACAATTAATATTTTCGGGTCTTTTTTATTGCAAGACCGATATTTCTATAACCTGCAGCGATTCCCAAGCCAAGAAAAATAAATGTACACCACGGTGTTGTATCAAAGCGTCTGTCAAGATACACCCCAATAGCAAGCCCGATAAAAATTGAGAGAGCAACCGACAGGCCAAGGCTGCTGTAATATGCTAATTCCCTTATTGAGCGTTTGGTTTCTCTTTTCATGGGGAAAGAAAGCGTAACCTGTGGCGAGCTAAAGCCAAGTTGATATCTCAATATAAAACTTTTAACACAATATCACGATCAAGTCAATGTAAAAATAACGATTATGAATGAACTTTTATAATTGGGCTGCAAAAACTAAATTACCAAATCTTAAGAGCGGTTGCATCAAAAACAGGCCCATCCACACAGGCGTGCAGGTATTTATCTAAACCTTTTTTGCTCTTAACAGCACAACCAAGACAGGCCCCGATACCGCAGGCCATTATGGTTTCTATAGAGACCTGACATGGCACACTATATCTTTCCGCAATCCGTGCAACAGACCCGAGCATTGCAACAGGGCCGCATGCACAGATGATATCCGGCGGGTTTTCTTTTATGCCTGTTTCAAGCAGGTCGGTAACAAGCCCTTTTTTTCCTAAACTTCCATCGTCGGTGGCGATACTTATAGTTATGTCAAGTTCTGAAAAGTCATCTGTGCACAGTATGTCATGCTTTGATCTTCCTCCAATAAATAGTCTGCATGTTGAAGGATCGGCTATTTTTGCCAGTAGCGATGAGGCCAGAAAAAACAGGGGGGCAACACCGATTCCGCCGGACACAATAAATATCCGTTGATACTTATCCGGAATTATAAAACCTCTGCCAAGCGGGCCAAGAATATCAAGATAATCTCCTCTTCTACATTTTGAGAGCTTTTCAGTGCATCCTCCCACAACTTTGAAAAGCAGTTCAATGCCTTGTATGCGGCCATTTGCGATAATAAGCCTGTGTATGGAAAAAGGGCGTGGAAGAATCGAGATTTTCTGCTCTGAAAGGTGAACCATTATGAACTGGCCTGGTTGTGCCTTTGCATAACTATTATGGCACATTAGACCGATTCTAAAATATGAGGGACCTGCCTTTTTGTTAAATAAAACCTTAGCTTTTTCCTGAAGCATATATTAAACCTATAACCGCTGCCGTCCTTCCTGTAGTTCCTTGTCCGCGAAAGGAAAAAAAGAGGTCTGTATTACATTTTGTACATATTTGGCTTAAACAGATATTTTCAATTAAAACCCCTGCATTACAGAGCTGGTCCAGGCTTAAGGACCAGAAATCAAAATGATTCGACCTGTCTTTATATTTCCACAACCTGTCTGGAATTTCTGTCTTATAATTGATAAATTCAGCGCAGCATGGGCCGAGAGAAGGGGATATGCCCGCAATAATATGAGATGCATTGCAGCCAAAAATATCGGCCATTATTTTTATTGTTTTGCCTATGATATTATTTATGCTTCCGCGCCATCCGCAATGCACATTTGCAACCACGCGGCGGTAGGGATCATACATGAGCACGGCCTGGCAGTCAGCCACCTGAACTGTGAGAAATTTTCCCGGAATATCGGCAACCATAGCGTCTCCGACACCAGGTTTGTCAAAAGCCTCCTCTACGAGCGGCGCATTGTTTTTTGAAAGTATCAATACATTTGTTTCATGTACCTGGTTTGCAAAGACAAGCTCGTTTCCTTTAATGCATTTTGAAACAATCTGCCTGTTTTCCTTGACATCGCTGTCATTGTCACCAGCTGAAAGGCTTACATTCAGGCTTTGATAAGGGTTTTTGCTATGGCCGCAATTTTTTGTGAATATTCCATGCCGGATATCTGAAAATTCAGCAAGATTGGGAAACTGAAAAAATAAAATCCCATTTTTTTCCTTTAGGATCATACTGCAAACATAGAATGTGTTAAGTGTTAAGAATACATCTTAATAATCTTTTCAATGATCATGGATGTTGAAATATCGGGAACAACGGCAACCCTTACCACCTTGCCGCCGTCAGCTTTTACAAAATCGGCTCCTATTATTTTATCTTCGGCCCAGTCCTCTCCCTTGACAAGGGTATCCGGCTTTATTGTCTGAATCAGCCTTAAAGGGTCGGGCTCATCAAAAAAAACAACATAATCAACGCACCACAGGCCGGCAAGAACCTCTGCTCTTTGATCCTGTGGCATGATCGGCCTGTTTTTCTCTTTGATTAATTTTACCGATTTATCGGAATTTATGCCCACTACCAGGATTTCCCCTTCCGACCTTGCTGCTACGAGATAACGCACATGACCGGCGTGCATGATATCAAAGCATCCGTTTGTAAAAACAACCTGTTTGCCTGACCTGCGAAGAGGCGCTATTCTATTGATAAGCTCTTTTACATTCACAATTTTAGAAATCATATGTATCAGGCATCCTTTCATTCAGGCAGGGAATTTTACGCCTGAATTCAGCTAATTGTGCAAGGTCTATTTCGGAGCTTATTATACATTCCCTGTCTTCGGCCTTGGCAAGAATTTTTCCAGAGGGAGAAACCAGCAGAGAACGGCCACCGTATTCGATGCTGTTTTCCCTGCCGCACCTGTTTGCCGCCACCATAAAGAGCTGGTTTTCAATAGCTCTTGCCCGCAGGAGAATATCCCAGTGGGTGATGCGTTCTAAAGGCCATTGCGCCGACGTTAGAACCAACAGTGCGCCTGAAAGGGTAAGGGCTCGGCAAAGTTCAGGGAATCTGAGATCATAGCATATCATCAGGCCGACAGGACCTACAGAAGTTTCATAAACTACGGCCCTGTTGCCCGCGCAAAAATATTTATCCTCCTGTGTATGCGAAAAGAGATGAATTTTCCTGTAGGTACTGATAAGGCCTCTGTTCCCATCGATAAGATACATGGTGTTGAAAATATCGTTGCCGGAAGGTTCTGGCAGAGAGCCTGCTATGATCATATTGTATCTGGATGCCATCAGGGTAAGCTCATCGATAATATTATCTGTTTTTTCAGCATGCTCGCCAAGGTTTTTATTATCAAAACCGCATGACCACATCTCAGGAAGAAGAGCGATCTTTGCATTTTGGGCTTTGAGTTGATCTATCCCTTTGAGCGCCGAGGATAGATTTGACTCAATATTTCCCGGCCTGACATCAAATTGCACAATGCCCGCCTTGAAAGGTTGCCTGCTTTTCATTTTATTGCTCATTTCTTTTTTCACATGGCCCGGGCGAGGGTAAGCACATCGACATATTCGGCCTTGCCACGCAAAAGAGCCTTTGCGCATTCATTGGCAGTTGCCCCTGTAGTATAAACATCATCTACAAGGAGTATCCTTTTATTTTTAATTGTAGTCTGGTCGCTGACACTGAAGGCATTTTTAATGTTTATCATCCGTTTCTTGCGATTCAGACCGGTTTGCGGATCGGTCCACCTGCTTCTTGTAAGAACATTTGTATCAATTCTGATATTAGACAACCCGATATTTAATTTTTCAGCAATCCGCTTCCAGTCTCTTACCAGAAGATAAGCCTGATTAAAACCCCGTTTTCTGAAGCGTTTAATATGAAGAGGAACAGGCACGATAATATCAACACTGTTTATATCCCAGAAGTTGATAAAAGCGGAAAAGAGAAGCATTCCAAGGGGCCTCGTAAGCTGGATCTTCCCTTTATATTTCAGGCAATGGATTACAGCCATAAATTCTTTGTCGTATATACCCGGAGAGCGGGATATCC
Source organism: Candidatus Desulfaltia bathyphila (assembly GCA_014381545.1). Lineage (GTDB taxonomy): Bacteria > Desulfobacterota > Desulfobacteria > Desulfobacterales > ETH-SRB1 > Desulfaltia > Desulfaltia bathyphila. Next base: position 17,288 of record JACNLL010000025.1, on the reverse strand, counting down.
TGAATTTTTTTGGAGAGGTCAAACATTCGCCGCAAACATGATCTTCTCCTTCGCGGCTTTTAAACATGATTCCGCACATGGGACAGATCGGGGGTTCAACAGGAATAAAGCCTTTCATACAGGTTGGGCATAAAAATCCTGTCATCAGGTTTTGAAATGAAAGTCTGTTTCGGCAGTCAAAAGAGGACCCATCGTGAAAATCCCGGGAAAGATTTTTTTGTTGTTTATTTTTCAAAAAGGCTTTACAAACAAGGCACCTTGTCGGTAAAACAGCCTCCTGCAGAGCCGCTATGATTGCTCTCACTTTATCGCTAACCAATTTTTTTAACAATTCCTTCGGCAAATTCAGAGCATTTTACCTGTTTTGCGCCTTGTATTTGACGTGCCAGGTCGTATGTAACCGTGTCATCGGCTATGGTTGACTTAAGAGCGTCTCTAATTAGGGCCGCAGACTCATTCCATCCCATATAGTCGAGCATCATTGCTCCGGAAAGAATCAAGGAGCTCGGGTTTACTTTGTCCTGGCCTGCATACTTTGGAGCAGTGCCGTGGGTTGATTCAAAAACCGCGCAAAAATCCCCTATGTTTGCGCCGGGCGCTATGCCCAGGCCTCCGACCTGGGCTGCAAGCGCGTCTGAAAGATAGTCGCCGTTCAGGTTAGGAGTGGCGATTACATGATATTCTTCAGGTCTGAGAAGCACCTGCTGAAAAAGCATGTCGGCAATCCGGTCTTTTATGACAACCTTATCTTTTGGGATCATGCCGTTATATTTATCAAAGAGCTCATTTTCGGTTATGGTTTTATCTCCGAACATATCCCCGGCAACTTCATATCCCCATTTGCTGAAGGCTCCTTCCGTATACTTCATGATGTTTCCCTTGTGCATGAGAGTCACTGTCGGGAGCCTGTTTTCAATGGCATATGAGATGGCTTTTGACACCAGCCTCTTACTGTTTTTTTCACTTATATGTTTTATTCCTATCCCCGCATCATCAGGAATGGAAACATTCATGCTGTTTTTAAGAAAGGATATTACGCTCTTTGCCCCCTTGCTTCCTGATTCCCATTCAATTCCGGCATATACATCCTCTGTATTTTCCCGAAAAATGATCATGTCGACCTTTTCAGGATTCTTCACAGGGCTTGGAACATGATCAATGTACTTTACAGGCCTGACGCACGCATAAAGGTCCAGTTCCTGTCTTATAGCGACATTTAAGCTTCTTATTCCTTTTCCTACAGGGGTGGTTAAGGGCCCTTTTATGGCAATTACGTATTTTTTTATTGTATCAAGGGTTTCGGATGGGAGCCATTCTCCTGTTTTCCGGTATCCCTTTTCTCCGGCATAAACCTCGATCCATGATATTTTTTTATTACCGCTGTATGCGGCATGCACTGCAGCGTCCATTACCATTCTTGCCGCATGCCATATATCGCCGCCTATCCCGTCCCCCTCAATAAAAGGAATAATCGGGCAATCCGGAACAAGTAAGGTTTGATTACTATTTATTATTATCCTGCTGCTTTTTCCCATAATTATAAATATTCCTCTGTCTGAATGCTTCGTACATTACGACCGCCCCTGCCGCAGACGCGTTAAGAGAATTAATTTTCCCTTTTTGTGGAATAGAAATCAAAAAATCACAATGTTTTTTTACAAGAGCGCGGATTCCTTTTTCTTCTCCCCCGATAACTATGGCTAAAGGGCAGAAAAAATCAAAGGAAAAAATCGATTTTTGTGAGGTTTTATCCATTCCTGCAATCCACAACCCTTTTTTCTTTAAAGCCTTTATTGCAGTAACCATGTTTGTCACAAGAGCGAGGCGGATATGCTCGAGAGCTCCTGCGGAAGCGCTGGATACAGCCGGAGTGGGCGAAGCTGATCGATCCTTTGGAATTAGTATACCTTCTATGCCCACGCAAAGGGCGGTTCTAATAAGTGCGCCAAGGTTGTGGGGATCTACAATGGAATCCAGCAGCAGCAAAAATGGATCTTCATCAGCCTTGATATTGTCGTAGATATCGGTTGGTTCTGCAAGAGGATATGGGCTTACCCTGGCTCCAATCCCCTGGTGCCGGTCGGTGCCTGTGATGGATGAAAGCTCAAAAGCTTTTACCTTTTTCAGGGGTATGTTTAAAGATTTGGCAATCGTTGCTGTCTTTTCAGCACGTTTTGAGTCCTTATGCTGCGCTAAATAGACCTCAAAAAATTTTCTCCTGCCGGCCTTGAGAGCCTCAGATACTGGATGGATTCCGTAAAGTATTTCGGTTTTCATATTGCGAGAAATTCAGCGATAGCTTTTTATGATTTCGATTAGCTCGTAAACAGCCCTTGATAGCTGATCATTGATAATAACATGGCGATAAAGGTTCTTTTCCCCCATCTCTTTTTTTGCGGCTTCAAGACGTCTTTCAATGACCTGCCTGGTGTCCGTGCCTCTTGATTCCAGACGGGCTCTCAGCGTTTCCAATGAAGGCGGCACGATGAAAATTGTAACGCTGTCAGGATACCGATTTTTGATCTGTATGGCCCCCTGAACATCTATATCGAGAAGTATGTGCTTTCCTGATGCTAAAGAGGTATCCAAAAATTCTGCTGAGGTGCCGTAAAAATTCCCATAAACCTCCGCCCATTCCGCCCATTTGTTGTTTTCAATTTTCCTTTTAAATTTCTCTTTTGTTATGAAATAATAGTCAATTCCGTCTTGCTCACCGTTGCGGGGCTTCCTTGTTGTATAGGATATAGAATAGGTTATGTCCTTAAACCGTTTCAGCGCTTCCCGGCAAAGGGTTGTTTTGCCGGCCCCTGACGGCGCTGAAATAATAAAAAGCTTTCCATTGCTTTTGGCTGCCATAATAACCTATTCCGATTCATTAAGGTGCGATTCCTTAAGGCTGGCGTATCGTTGAGCCATTGTTTCCGCCTGGATAGCTGAAAGTATAATGTGGTTGCTGTCCATGATAATAATAGAACGGGTTTTGCGGCCATGTGTCGCATCAATAAGATGTTTGTTATCCCTTGCTTCATCTTTAAGCCGCTTCATTGGGGCTGAATTGGGAGCGGTAATAGCTACAACCCGTTCAGCAGCCACAGAATTTCCAAATCCGATGTTAAGTAAATAGGTTTCCATATCACCTCTTTTTTTATTCCACGTTTTGCACCTGTTCCCGTATTTTTTCAAGCTCTGCCTTAATGTCGACAATCATGTATGCCGCATTTGCGTTTCCTGTTTTGGAGCCCATTGTATTGAATTCCCGGTTAAATTCCTGGAGTAAAAAAATGAGCTTTCTACCCGAGGATTCTTTTGAATTCATGATAGATCGGAATTGATTGATATGACTGGCAACCCTTGCGATCTCCTCGGAAATATCGCTTCTGTCGGATAAAAAGGCGGCTTCCTGGGCTATTCTTCCTGTATCCAGCTCCACCAGACCTTTTGTTAAAGCCTGTATGCGTTCCCTAAGGCGATCCTGGCATTTGGGTAAAAGGTCATCTGATATTTTGCTTATTTGCCTGACAGTTTTTTCTATATAATCAAGGCGGTTTGCAATATCTCTGGCGATAAAATCTCCCTCCTTTTGTCGCATTAAACAAAGCTCATCCAGCGCCTCGCTTATGCAATCCTTTACAACAGCCCAGCAATCTTCAATATCTTTTGTATCTTCAACCGGTTTTATAATGCCCGCAACATTTGCCATAATATCCAGCGAAATTTCTGTATCAATATTTAATCTGTTTCTCAATTGAATAAGGGCATTATGATACGCAGCCGCCTTTGGTTCGTTGACTTCAAAGGCTTCCGCTGCTTCAGAAGCATCATTGATCTGCGCCTTAATCTCAATGCGTCCTCTTGACAGCCTGTCTGAAACAAAGCGCTTAATCCTATCTTCCAGGCACATATATTTCCGTGGAATATATAAGGCAATATCAAGGAATTTACTGTTGTAAGACCGGATGTCGATTATAGCGGTCAGCTCATCTTGTGTGTTTTCAGCTCTTGCAAAGGCGGTCATGCTTTTTATCATTATTTATTATTCCTTACAAATCTCTTAGATATTTATTGCGTATTAAATTAAGATAGCTGAACATTATTTTATCGGCATAGTCAGGATATGTCCAGGGAAGCTTTTGAAACAAGCCTTTTGTATAAATCAGGGTCAAGTCCGCATAAATTCCCTTGCCGATATAGATCCTGTGGGAATAATTTTTTCCTGTGGCAAGAACAAACCTCGACTTAATCATATAACCGGGATCAAGGTTGACCGTGCGTTTGCCTTTTTTTGAGTATTTATGCTCAATATCGTTTGTTGCAAGTTTTATCTCGGCCAGAGCACTTTGTTTTATGAGGTTTTTAAACGCAAAAATCCGCCGGAACAGGGGAGAACCCATTTCAGTCTCGTAATATTCGGTATAGTCAAAAGGGAACCATGAGCTTGCCATATCAACAGAGCCCAATTTATCGGAAAGGTCTTTTGCCACATCAACAACAATGCCCTTTTCCTTTAAAAAAAGGCTGACAACAAGTTTTGCAGATTCAGGGGGTTGAGGTATGCTCATGTTGTTAAGGTTTAAGCTTCTATCGGTTTGGCTTCATCAATAAGCATAATCGGGATATCATCTTTTATCTCATATAAAAGCTGACAATTATCACATATAAGTCCGTCTTTGGCGTCATTTAGATATATGTCCCCTTTGCACTTGGGGCAGGCCAGAATATCAAGAAGTTCCTGACTGATAGCCATGATTTCCTCCATTTGGTTTATCTTACTCATATTCTTCGTGGACTTCGTGGTAAAAACAAATTGTTATCATAAATTATGTTTATAGCAGACAATAGCAGAGATTGTAAAAGTAAATTTGTTATATTTCCCTTGGAATTTAGCCGATTATATCATAATTATATAAAATTAATAGAAAAATATTTTATATCAGCAGACATGACGTCTCTTAGTTTCTTAGTTTCAATACAACCCAAGTCAGGGGGGGTATGATACAAGCAAGGGCTCATACGTTATAATCAGATAGGTACGTATGAGTTTTTTTTGTTCTTAAGCTTATGTGGAGGAATGTATGATGGCTGAAAAACCAACGCACGAAGAAATCAATCAAAAAGAGATTTTACCAAAAGCCTCTTTAGCACAATGGCAGACTACCTTTGATGCCATTAATGACGCTATCTGTCTTTTGGACATGAATGGAAAGATTTTACGATGCAACAAGGCAATGGAAAGCCTTCTGAAAAAATCCTCCGAAGAAATAATCGGCGGCATCTGCTGGGAACTTGTACATGGGACGGATAAACCTATAAAAGGTTGCCCAATTGTGCGCATGAAAAAAACTCTCTGCAGAGAAACCCTCATTTTGGAGGTTGATGACAAATGGCTTAATGTTGCTGTCGATCCTGTAATAGACGAAACAGGAAATCTTACCAGCGCTGTGCACATTATAAGCGATATAACTCGACGCAAACAGGCAGAGGAGGCGTTGCGGGAGAGCGAGGAACGGCTCGCAAGAGCTGTTGAGGGAATTTCGATCCCAACCTTTTTGATTGACAGCAACCACATTGTCACGCACTGGAATAAGGCTTGCGAGAATTTGACGGGTATCTCTGCGGCTGAAATTCTCGGCACACGGAAAGCGTGGTCGGCTTTTTATGCTGAAGAAAGACCTGTTATGGCTGATTTAATAGTGGATGAAGCGTCAGAGAAAGAGATAGCCAAGTATTATGAGGGCAAGTATAATAAATCTATTTTAGCTGAAGGGGCGTATGAATGTGAAGCTTTCTTTCCTGATTTGGGAGAAAAAGGCAAATGGCTTTTCTTTACTGCGGCGCCATTGAGAGACCAACAGGGAAAGATTGTTGGAGCGATAGAAACTTTCCAGGATATCACCGAACGAAGGAGTATGGAGAAGCAGCTCCGCCAGTCCCAGAAGATGGAGGCCATCGTCGCTCTGGCCGGCGGCATTGCCCATGATTTCAACAACCTGCTGACCGTCATCATAGGCAATACCCAGCTTGCATTGATGAATGTCATCAAGGATGAATTCTTACGCAAGAAAATAGAAGAGACCAAGAAAGCCGGGGAAAGGGCAGCATCTCTTACACGGCAGCTTCTTGCCTTCAGCCGTAAGCAGATAATCAAGCCTCTGGTTCTGGATCTAAATGAAGAGATAAACGAAATGGAAAAGATGCTTAAGCGTACGATCGGAGAGGATATTGAGTTTCTAACGGTTTTAGAACCTGAACTGTGGAAGGTCTATGCAGACTCCGGACAGATCAACCAGATAATTATGAACCTGGTGGTCAATGCCAGAGACGCCATGCCACAGGGAGGAAAGCTCACCATTGAGACAGCCAACGCTGATCTGGACGAGAACTATTTTAGCGAGCATGGTATTAAAGAGACACCAGGCCATTATGTGATGCTGGCTGTAAGCGATACCGGCAGCGGGATGGACAAAGAAACCCGGGAACATATTTTCGAGCCTTTCTTCACCACAAAGGAAGTCGGCAAGGGCACGGGATTGGGCCTGTCTACAGTTTACGGCATTGTCAAACAAAATAATGGTTTTATCTGGGTTTACAGCGAGCCTGGGAAAGGGACGACATTCAAGGTCTATCTGCCCAAGATGAAGGGGGATGAGGAGCCGGAGGAAAAAGAACAAACCCCTGTGGACGAGCCCGGCGGTTCCGAGACTGTTTTGATTGTGGAGGATGATGATTCACTCCGAAATCTTGCGCAAAAGGCTCTCGATCAACACGGGTATAGAACCCTTGTGGCTGAAAATGGCGAAGAGGCTTTAAAGGTCGGCAAAGAGCGCGAGGGGCCGATCCACCTGTTGCTCACTGATGTGGTAATGCCGAAAATGGGCGGCAAGGAAGCAGCAGATCGGCTGCAACCTCTATATCCACAGATGAAGGTGATTTACATGTCAGGTTACACGGACAACGCAATTATTCATCACGGTGTTTTGACGTCAGAGCTGAATTTCCTTGAAAAACCTTTTACGCCAGAAGGCCTGGCGCGCAAGGTGCGGGAGGTCTTGAAAAGTGAGAATTGAAAAGTGAGAATTGAAAAGTGAGAATTGAAAATTTAAGGAACTGTGAAAATTACGAATGATGGAGCGTAGCGACTTCCATAAATATTCAATTTTCAGTATTCAATTTTCAATATCCGAAAGGGCTGAGAGATGAAAAATGAGGAGCTAAAAAATAGAACCAAGAAATTCGCGCATAGATGTGTAAAATTGGCTTTGGAGTTGCCTAATGGGCAATTAGGGAAACATATTGCCGGCCAATTGATTCGTTGCTCCACATCTGTCGCCGCAAACTACAGGGCATCATGTATAGCGCAATCCAAGGCGAGTTTTATTTCGAAGCTCAGTATCGTTTTGGAAGAAGCGGATGAATCTTCATTTTGGTTGGAATTCATTGTCGATGAACAGTTAATGAAAACAAATCTTGTCGCGCCACTCTTAAATGAAGCAAAGGAACTGACAGCAATTTTTTATGCCAGTCGGAAAACAGCGAAGAAGAAAAATTGAATATTAAAGGAATTCAGTCAATTTTATATGAATTAATGGAGCGCAGCGACTTCCACAAATATTCAATCTTCAGTATTCAATTTTCACTCACTAAGTAAGGAGTAATGAGAATGGCTAACATCCTGGTTGTAGATGATGAAGAATCCATCCGATACCTGCTAAACCAGGTGCTTTCAATAGGTGGATACGAATGCACCCTGGCTGCTGATGCGGCTGAGGCCCGTAAATTCATTAAAGATCGGAATTTTGAGCTGATCTTATGCGATGTGGCTATGCCGGGGGAGTCCGGCATTGATTTCATCCGATATGTTACTGCCGAATATCCGGATACAGCAATAATAATGGTGACAGCGGTAGATGATCCCGAAATTGCCGAAACAGCCCTGGAGGCGGGGATTTATGGGTATATAATTAAGCCTTTTAACGTCAATGAGATGATCATTAACATCCGTAATTCCCTGCGTCGTCGAGAGCTTGAAATTGCAGATCGAGCTTACCGCGGAAACCTGGAACAGGAGGTGGAAGAACGCACCGCTGAATTACAAAAAACCCTGAGCGGGGTCATTTACGCTTTGACGATGACCGTTGAATATAGGGATCCATACACAGCCGGTCATCAGCAGCGGGTGTCCGATCTGGCCAGCGCCATAGCAAAAGAGATGGGTTTTTCAGGAGATAAGATAATGGGGATTCGTATAGCCGGGGCGCTTCATGATATCGGCAAGATAGCAATTCCTGTAGAGATTCTCAGTAAGCCCGGTCGATTAAGCAAAACGGAACTTGATCTTATTAAAAATCACTCTCAAGTCGGCTATGATATATTGAAGTCAATAAAATTTCCATGGCCGATTGCCCAAATCGTTCTTCAACATCACGAAAGAATGGATGGTTCCGGATATCCTAATGGGCTTTTGGGCCAAGAAATTCTAATTGAGGCCAGGATTTTGGGGGTTGCGGATGTTGTTGAAGCCATGGCTTCTCACCGACCTTACAGGCCGGCCCTCGGTATTGATAAAGCTTTAGAAGAGATCTCAATTAGTAAAGGTAAATTTTATGATGTTGAGGCAGCAAATGCGTGTTTGAAGATTTTTAAAGAAAAAGAGTTTGAACTGCAACAGCGAGCGAATGCGAGCGAATCAAAAAATTGACAGATAACTTCTTAATCATTTTAAAAAACTTAATCTCTTCTCTCCAAACCTCATCGGCAAAACTATTGCCAGTATGCTTAGCACAAAAGCTGTAGAAAAAGATCCGATCACCCAAATCCACTGAAAACAAGACAGGCTGTGTCCTCGCAAACCTGCCATAAAAATCATGTAGACCGGTCCTGCTTCAAGAATAGTCACGACTCCGATGTAGATAGCGGACATAATCATGAAAACGAGCCCGCCAAAGCTGGTGACAGACTGGGCTGGATTTTCCGAGGCAAAATCAGGATAGGCTGCCCCCAGACCGATTCCCATTGCAACTACTCCTGGTGTCAGAAAAAAGATTGTAATTACGGAAAGGTACATCATGAAAGGAAAGACGTCCAAAAGCAGGTTGGTGACTACAATCAGAATTTCGGAAAGGATTAAAAACGGAAAAAGATAGATAAAAAACTTGATCCACAAAAAAGCCCGGATGGAAATTGGACTTGACCGGACAATCCAGAAGGAGCTTCCCTCCATACTGACCGAAGGAAAGCTAAAACGGGCTGTTACTGCTGTAAGAACAAAGGCTGCCAGGGCCATGTTCAGAAAGGAAAACAGATTTTGCAGATAGACTGTTTTGATAGGAGCCTTGTCAAGCGGAAGGACTGAAAAATTATAAACATAAATAATGATAAGCGCTGCTATGAGAAAAATTTGCGACCACTGGGTCTGGTCTCTCCAAAAAGTCTTTATCTCTTTTGAGACAAAGGCTCGCGCCGGGCCGGACAAAAAGGAAAATAACCGGTCAAAACCCTTGCTTTGGGTTTGGAAAAGCCTGGAGATTGATGCCTGAGTTTTGGAAAACCCTTTGAAATAGACAGCTCTGGCTACCAGGAGATTTATGAAAATCAGGAATGCAGCGCAGCTTAACGACAGGGCTACATGAAAGAGAGCGCTTTTTATATCTCCTGAAAGCGCAGCCTTCAAACTGTCAAAGGCCCAGGTGCTTGGAAGCAAAGGAGAGGACGGAGCGCCTAAATTCTGCAGATAGACAAGAAGCGATGAAAAGGTTTCAGGATTTACCAGACGTTCCGGTCTCAAAAGGCGAAAGGTTATATAGAGGATTATTAAAACAGCGAGGCCTAAGAATACAAAAATGCTTCGGATTCGACTCGCTGGAAGGACAAAAACAACCGGCAAAATAATAAGAGAGCTTAAAGCAGATGCTATAATGCACAGAAGAGCAAGAACAAGAACTATATCTGTATAGAAAAAAAACCCTGCATTATATACTATGCCATAGGCAACAAAAACAGGGATAGCATAGACTATAACCATCCATGAACTGTCCAGGGTGCTTTCGATCCACCGGGCAAGAAAAATCTTCTCACTGCAAACAGGCATGGTATGAACCAGAGCCAGGTCTTTGCTTAAATATAACTTAGACAATGATGTAAGTATAGAACTGAAAATCAAAAGAGAAAAAAATATAAGCAAAGTCATGGAAAGTAGCTTGTAGGCAAGAATATCGCCAATATCCTCAACCTGCTGGAAATAGATTAGAATCCGATATGATACGGCAAAAATACCTCCCAGGAAAATCAGACCGATTCCGGCAAACAGAAAAAACCCGGCATTTATCTTTTTTAAGAAACCGACGTTTTTGAAAGACCAGAAACGGGGTTTTAAGAGAGTAATTACTTCCACTTTCCACCTTTCAGCTTTCACCTTCTGTCAACTGAAAAAAAACTTCTTCCAGATTCGCTTCTCCCACATGTGCTGCATGTTTCAAATCAGTGATGGTTCCTGTGGCGATCAATATGCCTTTGTTGATAATGCCGATGCGGCTGCACACATCTTCGGCCAATCGCAGTGTGTGGGTAGACATGAAAATAGTAGTTCCTTTTTCAGCGAGGCTGCAAAAAAGATTTCTGACCATTTTGGCGCCTCTTGGATCAAGTCCCACCATTGGTTCATCCACGACGATCAAAGGTGGATCGTGCAAAAGAACCGCCGACATGATGAGACGCTGCTTCATGCCGTGAGAATAGGATTCGATCAATTCATGAGCATGGTCGAAAATGGAAAACATATTCAACAAGTTTTCCGTTTTTTCCAAAAAGGATTCCTGCTCAATATTGTAAAGATCTGCTGTAAACCTTAAAAATTCCATGCCCGTAAGCTTCTCATACAAAAACGGCCTGTCCGGTATTAGTCCTATTTTCTTTTTGGCTTTTTCCGGCTGAGCTGCCATATCTATTCCGTCTATGATTACAGAACCTTCTGTGGGATTCAACAGTCCAGCCATCATCTGTATGGTGGTGGTTTTCCCCGCGCCGTTTGGACCGATAAATCCGAATATCTCTCCCGAAGATACAGAAAGATTCAACCGATTTACAGCTTTTAACTTTCCATATTGTTTTGACAGGTTATTTAATTTTTAATTGGATCATCTTGACTGCTCCAAAATTTCAAGCTTTACCTTTCCTATCACTCCAATTAAATCCATCTGGCAGTCTGGCTCTCCGCGTACAAGACGGATATGCGTTACATCCGCGGGGAGCTGACCCATGAGAGAATCGGCGGTGATCCACTTGCCAAGATAAAGAACATTCCAGGCATGATAGTAAAACCGTCCCTTCGCATATACGAGTCCGGCTTCTATCTGAGCAGGAATACCCGCGGCTCTGGCCAGGGCCGCCAGAAGAACAGCATGTTCATTGCAGTCTCCCATACGGTTTTCCAGCGTCTCCAGCGCATTGGGAACCGATAGGACAGGACGCTTTTCAATATTTTTATAAATCCAGGCGATAAGTTTTCGGGCTTTGGCCGGCGGAAGATCGTCTGTAGATATGAGTTCAGATACTTTTTTTCGTATTTTCGGATGGTCGCACTGGATAAATGGGGTGGGCTCTTGCAAGCGACTCTTTATTAAACTTTCTTTTTCGCTTGCATAGATATCTGACGGTTCAGGAATATCCTCCTTACAGATAGTCAATATCCCATTTTCAAAAGTCTGTCTTCCACCGTCTAAAAAGAGGTTTTCTTTAATGCCGGTCATTTTCAAACAAAGCATTGTAAGTTCATCTGGCCGGTCTATAGGCACATTGGAAGCAACAGAAGCCATTTCCGTAAGATCCTGGCTCGGAACTACCGAAAGATCGCTTAACGCCTCATTTCTGGAAACCCTTTTGAGTTTTATTCCCATAAAACCCTCTTCCTGGACAACGCTTCCATCTTCTCCTATCCAGGCTGTATGGGAAGCTCCCATGAAATCGATAGAAACTCTCTTTGTATTTTGTCTGCGTCCCATGATGTTCAGTGTCTCGCGGCCTACCATGGTGACATGGACAGGCCGCTGTCCCATGATAGTCGGATCAAACACAAGAAATGTTTCGGTCTTATCAGGTTCCAGGCCTGAAATCCATGCTGCATCCATAACCGCGTCAGCCAGATAGAGTTCTTTGCCTATTGAAATTTCCGACTTTTGTTTGCCGACAAAAATAGTAAGTATCTTGCCTTCGACCTTTCCACGACACTTAAAATGGAAGATGTTGGACCGTAAATCAAAAGCAAATGAGGCCAATGTAAGATCAGAGTGGAGTTTTCCCTTAGTTTGGATATAAATATCCTCTATTGTGCCAAGAGTATTGATCCGCATGTAAACAGATTCGGAGAGGCAATACCCGTTGTTTTCCGGCTTAAAGCAGCGGTGAGCGTATCCTATCTTCCTGTCTTGATGGAAGATATTCATCCATCGTTCTTTTTCAGATATTTTTTCGGCTTTTTCAGATATTTTTACGGCATCCAAAGGAGAAGGGATAGAATGAGTCTCTTTCTGAAAAAAATCGAGGCGGATACCAAAAAGAAACACAAAAAGTAAACCGCAAAGTATCGCCGCAATCAGGCCCGGTTTTAGTCTCTTTATGCGAATTTTCATCATATATTTTTATACCATAAAAATTCAGATAGATAAAGCTCCCAAAAACTTGCCTGCACGCTTTCGGAACGTTTTTCAGTTTAGCAGAGGCAAAGGAAGGACATGTTGGAGGAAGGGTGGTGTTGGCTGATTATTTAAAAAAATGTTAAAGGTTCCTTATATCCCCCTTAATGCCTTAATCAAGATTTGACCCCAAAGCCCTTTGGAAAATGCCAACAGGATGAAGAGAAACGGTTTGAGGTTCAGGTTCTTCATGCTACTCACCCAGACCAACGTAGTTCCATGCAGCAACAGTGAAAGCGTTTGCTTGCTGACGCGTCCATTTCTGAGAGGGACGAAACAGGTACTTCAGTTCGCTGACTTCACCCCATTCCTTGCATGGAGCGTCGTCCTTAGTCTTTTCATAAAGAAAGGCCAGTGCTGCCTGCACATCAGCAGTGTAAGTATTATTCTGAAATTCGCTATTAGGCACGTTCCATACCATGCACTCGATTAGAAACCCCGGAATATCTCCACCGCTTACATTCTGTTCGGTCATCTCGTTGGATAGTGCCTTCAGAACTCGAACAATCGACTTAAATCGTTTCCCAGTATTTGTGTTCTTATGGCATCCGTTGGTGTAGTGTTGTTCAGGCCAGTTAATGATACGCTTCTTTTCCCGGTCAGTAAGTAATGCAACGCCTTCTATAAAGGCTCCGTCTTTATCATAACGACGGTGTTCAAAGAATGCAACCACATCAGCATCTACGTGGTAAGATGTCTCATGCACATCGAAAGCCTTGTTGCCACGCTTAACTGCTGGACGACCGAAGTGTTTCACAAGTGCTTCTTCGATTTCGTTCTTGAATTGCTCGTAGTGATAACTTGCCGGCTCCAGGCCAAAATCATCCCGATTCATTCCCTCAGGAAACTCGTTGAGCAAAGTATCTGTGCAAAGAACACCTATATCAACGTCACTATCCTTACGGACGTTTGTATTATTCCTGTAAGAACCCTGGGTGAAAATCTTGATATTGCGTGCCTTGAGTTTGTCGCTCGACCTGATAGCGTTTCGAATAGCAGATTCGGCATTATCGCAGCGGTCCTGTTCAGTCTTTCCCGGTGGCTTAGCCCATTCCCTAAATTGTTGTTCCCAGTCTCGTGACACAATTTCTCTCCTCTTGTCCTATGGTTATTACAGCGAACGATTAAGCTCACTGGTTTTTACGGAGCGCAGCGGAGTAAAAATCCAGTGCAGCGATTTGTTGGGCGATTTTCAGTTTTCTATAACTTCAAAAAGGCTTTGTTTAAATTTGTTTTCGTCTTCGTTGTTATAAAAAGGCACGCCCACAAGCCTGTATTTTTGTGTCTTGCTCTGTGTCTTGAATTCCAGCGTCTTGCCTTTGAATTTTTCCGTAATTTCTTTCAGAAACGTCTGTTTCCATTTATCATGCTCTTTAAGGTGCTTTCCTTTGGGTTCGATAAATATTTGATAGGTCAGCATATTGCCGTTTTTTGCGCGCAGAAAAAGCACAAAATCCGGCTCAAAAGCCTGACCATCAGAAAAGCTGTAGATCTTAAAATGGCGTTCATTTCTGACAAGAAAGATGCCGTCATATCTCTTCTGAAGCGTATCCATCTGCCGTTCAAGCATCCTGACAAACGCCTTCTCTTCGCTGGTGCCGTAGTTGGCATTGAATACGTACCAATCCTTATCCTTTACAAAGTGCTCATCGCCGTCGGCTCGTTCGCTTCCCTCAACCAGCTTGATCAACTTATCCCTAAAAACAGTAGCCACTTGGTTTAATTTGAATTTTTCCGTCCCAATGTATTCAGTTATATTTTTACGCAATTCAGTTTCAATCTGTCCAAGCAATTCTAAAAGTCCTTCAAGTAGCAATTTGTTGGATAAGCTATATAAATCTGTTGAATCTCCCTGGAACGTTAATTCCAAACCGCCCAGATAATCATCCTCCTCTATAAACTGGCTCATGGATGAAACATGCGGAAAGTATTTTTGGATATTTTGAAAATTAAAAAATGAGCATCGAGCAACGGCATTTTTTACGATATGCTTCGGTATTACTCTTATTTTGATGTCTTTCCTGCCGGTTTCCGCAACCTTTCCGACATTGCCGTTTCCAGTAAGCAGGGCGTCCGTCATGCCTCGCCCGCTTGCAATAGTATGTTGAAAATTTTTCTTCGTAATGCCCATATCACTAAATGATTGGACATACTTATAATTATTGATGACCCGCTCATTAAGATAAATGAGTCCACTCTTGTAAAGGTCAGTCTGCTTAAAATCCCCTTTCAATTTAAGGGGTTTCTTGACCTCCCTATCGTCCATCATGCCTTCTTCAATTAACGCTGTCCGAAGTTCCGAAATATAGCGTGAATCATTGATGCTGTGATAGTGCAGTTCTTCAAGCACCCGCATTGCATGTCTAAGGTTGTTGTCATATTTACGCTGATAACGGCTATTTCGCTCGTCAGTTTCAAACGGGAAATACCGGGCACCCCTCCCGATAAGCTGCGCTTCGGCAATCGTGGTTTTTCCGGGCCTGCCCGCTTTTGAATCTCTGACTGTATAGCAACGGACAATATCGAACAGATTTAAGACATCCCAGCCTTCATTAAGTTTTTGCACCGCAAATATAGCCCGAATTCGATTATCCTTGTCCTCCAGCGTATTCAAAAGAATTTGTTGATTTTCTTTTTCTTGTTCCTCGTTAACGGAAATGCAGCGGCTTTCATCAAATTCCCGGCGCAATCTTTCGGCAAGCTGATTGTTGGTGATCCGGTTTTCAGAAAAAAACCGAAATGCTCTTTCGACCAGCGGAATATCCGATTTTTCTCTTATCCGCTCAATATCGCTTTCCGAAAGCTGTTCTATCAGGTTATGAAAATTTGCTTTGTTCTCTTTTGATTGGGCTATGGTTTTCTGTGCCTTGAATAAAATTACTGGTTTCAGGTTAATCCGATGTTTCGCCGCTACTTCCTGTTTATACTGGCTCAGGATAAGCGCTTGAATGATGCGGTCCTTTTCCTCAAAATCCGCCTGAACGATATAAACATCTTTTGAATAGCCGTCGTTGCGGAACTGGCGCAGGTCATAACGGTAAAGAACCTTACTCTTGTATTTATCGGCAATAAAGCTGTTGGTGTAATCCAGCGTAGCCGTAAACTCCAGAAGCAGATTATCCTCATTCTGGTGAAAAATCCGCTCAACGGTGTTCTCCCAACTTTTAAACATTTCCCGCTGGGCCTTGGTTCGTGTATTCATGTGGTGTGCTTCATCCGCCAACAGCACAATCTTTTTATCCTTGAAATCTTCATAGGTCAGGGCATTTTCCTTTTCCGTGGTCAGGTCGGAATGCAGTTTCTGAATTGTCGTAAAACAGATATTGATGTCGTTTTCATTGACGCCTTCAAAATTAGCAACCGGTGTAACTGCAACCCGCCTGTTATCAAATCGGATATTTTCAGAAAAAAGGAATTTGGATGACAAGGGGTTCAGAAAATTATCCTTGGTCTTTTCAATGATGTTGGTGGAGTTAACAAAAAACAGAAAATTCCGATAACCCTTTTCATATAAATAAAGAATAAGCCCAGCCATAATCAGAGTTTTGCCGCTGCCCGTCGCCATATTGAACAAAAAATGAAGCGGCCATTCTTTGCCAGGAAAATCATTGTCCAAGCAGTGGAAAAAACGGGCAAAGGCTTCTTCTTGATAAGAACGAAGCTCAAACTTGGGATTGAGGTTTTCTTTGAGATAGTCCGGTATTTGCTTTTTTAATCCGCCAAATTCTGAAAGGGAATCCAGTCCTTCATATAGGAATTTATCAGCCATTACGCATTCTCCCCGTAAAATAGCTGATTCAGCTTTTTATCTTCCTCGCTTACATTGAAATCAGCATCATCTATTTCGGACAGGTTTACATACAGTTGGTTTTTGTTCAGCATTTCCGCCAGCAGCTTTTTTTGTTTTTCAAGGCCGTTTTCCGATTTACCTATCTCAATAAAATCATTTACCGCTTCTTCTGGCATTTCCGGGTTGACATACCAGTTGAGAAAAGAGTTTTCCGCAATGTCTTTCCATAATTCAACAAGTTCTTCACAAGTCTTGGCTGACTGGATTTTGTCCGCGAAGGCTTCGTTATATTTCATCATTTCGCAATAGATGAAATCGCCACCGCCCTGCCAGTCGACGGCTTTTGAAATGCCGGATTTATCCCCATTTATTACTTTTTTCAAGCGCTCTACACTATCACATTCGCTATACTCAAGTTGTTCGATACCAATATACTGGCGTCCCATTTTTTGGGATACAGCGGCGGTTGTGCCGCTACCCAAACAAAAATCAAGAACAATATCGTTTTCATTTGAAGAGGCTTCAATAATTCTCTTAATTAAGATTTCCGGTTTTTGTGTTTTAAAACCCGTGATTTCAGGAGAATTAACAATTGTTTGAAAACTGGCTATATCAAGCCACACATCAGCAATTGGAAGCCCTTTCGCTTCATCAAGATATAGTTTTTTTGTCTTTGTTATGGTTTTGTATTTTCTGCCATCAGAATCAACACTGGAAAATCTTTTTAACTGTTCTTTGCTGTATGGCAAATATAATTTATGGATCATCTCCAATTTAGTTGTAGTAAAACAGGGTAAGATGGTGAAAATATTAAA
>JACNLL010000058.1 GCA_014381545.1 Candidatus Desulfaltia bathyphila | reverse complement strand
CGGAAATTTCGCAGGAAAAATTAAATCAAAAAGGAGAAAAACTGTGAGGGACCTGTTTCGTGAAGGAACCATCGTTAAACCCTATGAACGTCTGAGCCGGGATCAGATACTACGTTTGCACAACGCATCGCTGAGTATTTTGAATGACCTTGGTATCTGGTGCTACAACGAACGGGCTGCCGGACTGTTTGGCGCCCACGGCGCAAAAGTTTGGGAAGAAATCGAACACGGCCAGACTGTTTGGCGGGTGAGTTTACCTGCCGGACTGGTGGAAGAAGCATTAAAAAAAGCGCCGTCACGCTTTTTTTTAGGCGCCAGAAATCCGGAAAACCGGCTTTTGCTGGATTCTCAAATTCCGCGCATTTATTTTGGCACTGGTTCGGAAACCAATACCTGGATCGAAACAGCAATGGAGCGATTTGTCAGCACAGACAGGCAGGATGTTGTCATCCAGGCGCCTTGGTTTACGGAGCTGCGGGGTAACACGGAACTCTTGAGTCGGGCTGCGCAACTCTGCGAAAATCTCGAAAATCTCGATTTTTTTATCCGTCCTGTCAATATTCAGGACCCGGATGTAACCGAAGACAATCACGACGTCAACAAGTTCTTCGCGAGTTTAAACAACATTACTAAGCACGTACAGGCCGGGCTAACCCGGCTTGACAGGCTCGACGATGTGGTGCGTATGGCGGAAATCATCGCAGGCGGCAAAAAAGCTCTGCGGAAAAATCCCATCATTTCCTTTATTGCCTGTGTGTTTAAAAGCCCACTGCAGTTCGTGAAGGATACTGCCGATAAGGTTTTTGCCATAGTAGAAGCCGGTCTTCCCCTGGTTATTTCTTCCTCTCCCCAGGGCGGTTCCTCTGCGCCGATCCATGAGTCAGGCATGGTAGCCCAGATTAATGCGGAAATTTTGGCAGGTATTACTTTTACCCAGCTTATCCGGGAAGGAGCGCCGGTTTTATACGGCAGTGTGCCTGTAAGAGCGCGTATGGACGACCTGCACGATTTTTACGGATGTCCCGAGTTTAATCAGTATAATATTGACTGCGCCCAAATGGCCCGTTTTTACAAGGTGCCATGCTATAGCACAGCCGGGGTTGGCGATGCCAAGGTTCCCGGCATGCAGGCTTTGTTTGAAAAACTGTTTACACACCTTTACGTAGCCATGAGCGGCGCTCAGTACATTCACTATGCGTTTGGATTGCTGGACCGGACAAATTCGTTTTGCCCTGTCCAGGCTGTGCTTGATGACGAACAAATTGGTAAGATCAAGCATTGCCTGCGTATGCCCAAAGTGAGCCAGACAGATGTGGATGACGCGGTTAAGATAATCGCCAGGGTCATGGCTTCAAGCCACCGCCTGTTTGCCAGACACGCGCGCAAGGCTATCCATGCCGGAGATGTCTCTAAGCCATATCGGTTCGAGTCCAGAGGCATGTCAGACCGTGTAATCGAACAGGCCGTGACTCGACTTGCCGAAATCGAGTCACGGCCTGCGCCTCATCTATCGGCAGATGTTCTGGACAAGGTGTATGCTGAAATTCCCGGGCTGCTGCCCCGTTTGCGGCGGGAGCAGACCGGTTACAAAATATCGAATCAAAATAAAAGGAGAAATCGGACGTGAATGAACAGGAGTTAATTGAAAAAATAGCGTATAATGTAATTCAGGGCCGCGTTGTAGCAGAAGACGAAGGGTTTGATGAAGGCCTTGAAGGACAACTCGCAGTGACAGAATTGATGGAACAGGCGGTTGAGCAAAATATTGACGCAAAAAAACTGGTGGTGGAATGTCTCACCGGTTCCATGGAAGATGTGGGAGAAAAGTATGATAAAGGCATATACCTTATTCCTGACATGCTCGCATCCGCCGAATGTGTGGGCGCAGCAATGGACATTCTCGGTCCACGTCTGGCCAGGGCGGGCATAGAGAGCAAAGGCAGGTTTATCCTGGCTACTGTTGCAGGCGACCTGCATGACATCGGCAAAAATATTGTCGGTATCATGCTTAAAGGAGCCGGTTTTGAGGTGATCGATCTGGGCAATGATGTGCCGGCTGATCGTATTGTGGAAGAAACCCGAAAAAACAACGCACAGTTTGTGGGCCTTTCCGCACTTCTGACAACTACCATGCGCGAGATGGAAAAGGTGGTGAAGACGCTTCAAAATGAAGGTATCCGCGACAAGGTGCGTGTGCTCATCGGCGGGGCGCCGACATCTGATAAATTTGCCGAGCAAATCGGCGCTGATGCTTACTGCAGGGATGCTTTTCATGCGGTTGATGTATTACGGAAAATGAATATATAAAATAATGGTGACAATAATGGCGGAAGAAACAGCTTACACACAAGCGGCGACCACCGGAAAATACGACAAGGCCTCCGGCCTTCTGGGAAAGTATGACAATGTTCGCCGGTTCTGGGAAGACCAGTTGACCGGTACGTTTTTACGCCCCGCGTTAAACAAGCTGGTTCGACGAAAATCCAAACTTTTGAAACGTATCCGCGTCCTGGACATAGGCTGCGGCAGCGGAGACGGCTACGATCTTATCATGGGCGTCAATACAAGAAATCCGGGCATATACGATTACGCAACAGCGGCGATTATCCCTGACATGCTGAATGCCTATGTGGGGGTGGATATCAACGAAGATCTGTTGCGCCAGGCAAACCAATGCTACGGGAATAATTCCAGGCTCAGCTTTTTGCGCGAGGATCTTTCAAACGGTTTCACCAGCAAAATAAATGCCCAGGCCCCTTTTGATATCTATTTTACGTCCTACGGCACGCTGTCACATTTTCACGATCAGCAATGCGTCAGGCTTATCGCTGATGTCTGCCGGCACAGTTCGGACCAGGCAATCTTCGTGGGAGACTGGCTGGGCCGTTATTCCTACGAATGGCAGGATCTTTGGAACAACCCTGTTGATGAAGAATATTTCATGAATTACCGCATATCCTATATTTACCCCGAGGAAAAACGGGATCATGTTGATATCGCTTCCTTTCCGCTGCGGCTGATTACAAAAAATGAAATCATGACAATTATCAACCAGGCGGCAAAGGAATCAGGCGTTCAAATTAAACCCGTCGCCTTTTTTGACCGGTCAATATTTATCGGCAGACATATAGATACAGGTGACTACAATGTCAACTGCCCCAAGTTGAGATTTCCGGTTAATTCGCTTTTTGAAGGGTATGTGCGCACTGATCTTGAAAGCCTTCTGGTGGATTACATTCCCAAGCCTGGATTTGATCATCTGAACAATTTTTTTGAAATGCTCTTTATGTCATGGAATACCCTGGTGAATCATACTATATCCCTGCTTGGCAACTATGACGTAGAAAAATGCGCTTTTGACGCTATCCCTGAAATTCTTCCCTTTTATCCGGAACCGCTCAAAGAAGCCATGGAAACAATGCAAAGAGTTGTTGAGGGGGTCGGCTGGGTGCCGTGGGGAGATGTCCGGGCCAATGTAATTGAGCCGCATCTTGGTTATTCCCTTCGCAAGCTTGAAATTGATCTTCAGCCGGGAACCGGTGTCGGACACGGGCTGGTCGGAATTTTTCAGATTTGCAAATAAAGGAAAATTTAATGAGTGGTTTTGCGGTAACTTTTAATAACAACGACTGTTCGGAACTGGAAGATATGATCAGACGGATC
Source organism: Candidatus Desulfaltia bathyphila (assembly GCA_014381545.1). GTDB lineage: Bacteria > Desulfobacterota > Desulfobacteria > Desulfobacterales > ETH-SRB1 > Desulfaltia > Desulfaltia bathyphila. The sequence goes on along the minus strand of JACNLL010000058.1, from coordinate 26,748 downwards.
GATTATCGCGGCCCGTATATCTTCGGGAAGTTTGAATACAGTTGTATCATGATGGCCCAGAAATATCTTCGCGCTGATATTGCTCTGGAAAAAGAAAATATGTCGGAAACCTGGAATAACATGGTTCCGGCCTTTGACCAGGATTTTCCAGAGCTGAGGATCTGTTACGACGGCCAGATGGGACACTGGAAAAAGTATGCCAAAGCCTGCGGCGTTCCAAACGGCCCATTTAGAGAAGAGCGCCTTTTTTTACGCCTGTATAGAGAACACGGGATAAAAATGTTCGATTGTCTGGACGACGCTATTTTTGCATTCGTGATTTCTGACGGCAAAAAGTTCTTTGCTGCGAGAGACCTGCTGGGAATCAAAACGCTTTTTTACGGGAAAAAAGACAACATGCTTTATCTTGGTTCCGAACTTAAAAGTATCATTGGATTCACCGATGAAGTTTATGAGTTTCCGCCCGGCCACTACATGGATCAGACAGGACAAATCACCTGTTTTGCAAAATTGCCCAACACGCCGCCAGCGCCTATGCGTACAGATATTGACGAAATAACGGCGGCTGTTAGAGACATTATTAACAGGAGTTTCCACAACCGTATCGATTTCAGCGTAGAAACAGGGAGTCTTCTTTCAGGCGGAATTGACAGCAGCGTCGTTACGGCCATTGCCGGCAGGGCATACCGCAAAAAATTCGGTAAAAATGCTCGTATCAAAACCTTTGCCCTTGGTGTGGGAGAAAGCGAAGACATAGAATGTGCCAGAGTAATGGCCGATTTCATTGGTTCGGACCATCACGAACTCATCGTTGACCTTGAACAGATTATGGATGTCCTGCCTGAAGTGATTTATTATCTTGAGTCGTTTGATCCTTCGCTGGTCAGAAGCTCTGTGCCAAATTATCTTATTTCCAGATATGCGGGAAAAGAGGGCATTGAGGTTCTGCTTTCCGGTGAAGGCAGCGATGAGGTCTTTTGCGGATACCAGTATTTTAAAAATTTCTCCACACAAGAGCTGTTTGCCCGACAGATGGAATGTATCGGCTTTCTGCACAACAACGCTTCCCTTCGTCTGGATCGGATGAACCTGTGCAATTCCATTCGTGTGGTTGCCCCGCTTATATCCGGTGAACTGCTGAATTATGCTATGTCTATTCCGCCTGAGTATAAACTAAGGCCTGATGGAAAACAAAAGATCGAAAAGTGGATTTTCAGAAAGGCATTTGAAGATGTTTTGCCCGAAGAGATTGTTTGGCGACTGAAACAGGAGTTTTCACAGGGGTCTGGGTCTGCCGATGTGCTTTCCACTCTCTTTGAAGAATTCATCACGGATGATGAGTTCAGCGCCGAGCGGAAAAAACATCCTGTTGTGCGAAATAAGGAGGAACTTTTCTATTTCAGGATCTTTGCCGAAAATTTCGGGACAGGGAAGGCAGTCGAAACTGTCGGACAGTGGATCAGCCTGTAGACAATCACTTCAAACTTGACATAAATGCCGGCTGGCGGTTATTATGACAGAAATCGTCAAATAGTTGAGTCGTCGAGTTGTCGAGTCGGAAAACAACCACTTGACCAGTCAACTACTCGACCACTTGACGAGGTCTGCTTACAAAACCGTCTTTTGGGGAGGATATCTATAATGGAAAAAAACTCTATCAATCTTGAAGATATGTTAAAAAATCCTGAAGTTCAAAAGGCAACCAGCAATATAAACCGGGAACTCATTGAAAGGAGAGAATACAAACCTCCTGCATGTGATGTCTTCTCCCACCCTTACACTTCTTTGCAGGATAATCCTGATTTTCAATTTATTATTGATAAGGAAGCAAAAAAAGTGCTGCCAAAAATTATCGATAATAAAGTAGAATGCATTACCGGAGTTGATTCACCTGACAACTCCCTTAAAGAAAAATACTGTAAAAGGCGTAAGATCGGCATTGTATTTTCAGGAGGACCCGCTCCCGGAGGGCATAATGTAATTGCGGGGCTTTATTACGCAGCTAAAAAGGCTAATCCTGAAAACAAAATATTCGGTTTCCTGCTTGGTCCCGACGGAATTATAGAAAATAAAGCTATTGAGCTGACCGGAGATCTTGTCGATGCTTATAGAAACCTGGGTGGTTTTTCCATGATCAAAACAGGACGGGCAAAAATTGACTCCAAAGAAAAGATGCTCCTTACAAGGGAGACATGCAGGGATCTTGGCCTCGATGCCATTGTAATTGTCGGGGGCGATGATTCAAATACCAATGCGGCATTTCTGGCGCAGGAGATGTTTGACGAAGGTTTGCAGGTTATCGGCGTCCCCAAGACAATTGACGGTGATATACAGGTAAAGGATGCTGCCGGCAAAGTTCTGTGCGCCATCTCCTTTGGTTTCCATACCGCCGCACGCGCATTTGCCAATGAGATAAGCAATCTGTGCACAGACAGCAGCTCAGATGTCAAATACTGGCATATCTGCAAGGTTATGGGAAGGGTGGCAAGCCACCTGGCTCTTGAAGTGGCTTTGCAAACCCATGCAAACATTACGCTAATCGGCGAGGAACTTGCGGATCACACAGATAAAGAAAGAATCGAAAAAGCAAAAAAGGAAAATGTTATCGATTATGGCGCTTACGGCATGACCCTGCGGCATCTTTCCCGTATAATCTGCGACGGCATTGTAAGAAGGGCGGCTGTTGGCAAAAATTACGGAATAATTGTCATACCCGAGGGCATTCTGGAATTCATCGATGAAATACAGTTATTTATAATTAAACTGAATACAATAATTGCCGACTATAACGAACTGCACGATACGGATTTTCACTCTGATTTTCCTCTTCTCCGGGATAAACTGGAATATCTGCGTAGGCTGGCAAGACGTTCACGGGAAGACAGTTCCTTTACCATATGGAATACAAGGGATGACGATCTGTTCGATGATATCCCTGAATTCTTTCAGAAAGGGCTTCTCACAGAAAGGGACAGCCACGGCAATTTCCAGTTTTCGCAGGTTGAAACAGACAAGGTCGTAATGGAGCTGGTAACCGACTATCTGAATATTCTCAAAGAAAAGGGGGTTTATAAAATAGGAATAGAAAAGACCTATTATAAAGACACCCTTAAGAAGGCAGGCATTGATCCTGATTTTTTTGGGCCTGTAATGTTTAAAAACTATGATGATTCTGATCTTCTGCTGGTTAAGGAATCGATCATATCTGTTAAAACGCTCAAAAAGGTCCTGATAAAGGAAGGGACTGTCAAGGAAAATGAAAAAATCCCCGCTCCTGTAGAAAAAATCTTTAAAAAATCGGCTCCAAGGTTCAAGACCCAGGTCCACTTTTACGGTTATGACGGCAGGGGGAATGATCCGACCAGATTTGACTGTATTTATACATACAACCTGGGGCTGACCGTTTTCAGCCTGATCGCAAACGGTTCAACCGGCCAGATGGCGGCAATAAAGAATCTGGAAATGGATTTTTCCAGATGGGAGCCTATCGGGATTCCGATTGCGCCTCTGATGCACCTTGAAGAAAGAAAAGGAAAGCTGGCCCTTGTGCTTGAAAAAAGCGTGGTTGATGTAAATTCCACGGCATTTAAGGTTGTAAAGGCATTTAGAGAGAAATGGCTGGCAGCAGAACCCGGTGAAGATCACTATAGAAGGCCGGGGCCAATACGTTTTACCGGGAAAAGCGAAGAGGACAGGCCTATAACACTTGAATTGAACGCCCTCAGAGACCTTTGAAAGCTTTCAGAAAACTATCACACGGTTCCTTCCCTCTTCTTTTGCCTGGTATAGCGCCTTATCCGCACATTCGATAAGGGTCTTGGCATCGGCGATTTCCGGATGGGGAAAGCTGGCAACCCCCATGCTGATGGTAACCGTCAGAGACAGATTGTCTGCCTGAAACTTATGCTGCTCCACAGCCTTTCGCAGCCGTTCCGAAATCAGGAAGGCTTTCTTCGATGCCGTATGATACATAAGCAGAGCAAACTCTTCTCCTCCATACCTGGCAGATAGATCGCTGTCTCTCACTAATTTTTTGATCAAACCGCCAAGTATCTTAAGAACCATATCCCCGGTCTGGTGACCGTAAGTATCATTAAATTTCTTGAAGTGATCTATATCCAACATAACGCATGAAAGGGATTCGTGGTAACGAACGGCTCTTTGAAAATCCTTGGAGATCATCTCTTGAAAATACCGGTGGTTATACAGGCCTGTCAGACCATTATAATTGGCCATTTCTTTGAGCTGTCGATTCCTCTCTTTGAGACTTTCGTGAAGCTCCCTGATCTGCAGGTGAATATTAACTCTGGCCATCAGCTCACCTTCGTCAAAGGGCTTGGTAACGTAGTCTGAGGCTCCCATCTTCAGACCTCGCACCTTGTCTGCCGGTTCAGACCTGGAGGTGAGCATAATAATAGGTATATCCGACGTAACAGCCTCTTTCTTGATTCGTTGACAAACCTGGTATCCATCCATCTCTGGTAGAATCAGATCCAGAAGAATCAAATCAGGATGTTCTGTTGCGGCATCCTGCAATCCGGTTTTTCCATCCTCGGCCAAAAGGACCTGATGGCCCTGCTTGCCGAGGATAGTCTTTGCTACATGCAATATCAGTTTGCTGTCATCGATTACCAGAATTCTTGCCATAGCTTATTAGCTCCGCTTCGCTCCGCAATTGGACGACCACTTCCCTGCTCGACTACTTAACGTCGGTGAGAAGAATAGCCGGGATATCTTCCGGAGATGCAACTGCATCCACAATGCCCCGCTCAATAGCCACCCGCGGCATTCCGAAAACAACACAGCTCGCCTCGTCCTGGGCAATGGTATAAGCTCCTGCCCCTTTCATTGCAGCCAGCCCGTCAACCCCATCCTTTCCCATGCCGGTCAATATTATGCCCACCGCATTTGGACCAGCGCTCTTCGCAACCGAGTGGAAAAGCACATTTATCGAACGGCCTACATCTATCGAGGGATCTTGTGTCAACGAGGTTTTGTCGAGCCGGATCATATAACTCTCTTCATTCCGTACTACCCGCATATGTCTTCCTCCGGGTATAATTAAGACCTCGCCCTGATCCACGCGGTCCATATCGCATGCTTCCCGCACATCAAAAGGGAGGATGTCGTTGAGCCTCTGAGCAAAGGCCTGAGTATATCCCGCAGCCATATGTTGCGCAATCACGATACCCGGCGGCTGAAAAGAGATGCCGCAAAGAAGCTTCTGAACTGCCATAGGTCCACCAATAGAAGCCCCGATGGCAATGAGTTTGTTTGCAATTGTATCCGGCGTTTCCCTGGTCTTTACCAGCGCCTTACGCTGCAGGATAATGGGTTTAACCTGTGCTTCACTTGCGCCCCGGATCTTGGTGACTATTTCGTTGCGTAATGATGTAAATTCTATTTCTGTGCCATAAGACGGTTTGGTTACAAAATCGACAGCTCCAGCCTCAAGAGCCTCAATAGTTCGAATGCTGTTTTTACGAGTATAGGAGCTGATCATAACTACTGGAATGGGGGAGTAACTCATAAGACGCTTTAAAAAGGTGATGCCGTCCATACGCAGCATTTCAATATCAAGGGTAATGACATCGGGCTTATCCTCAGTCATCAAATCCTTGGCTTCAAAAGGATCGGATGCAACTCCCATTACCTCTATATCCGGTTCTTTGGAAAGAATACGTCTAAGAGACAACTGCACTATCGGAGAATCATCTATAATAAGTACGCGTATCGGTTTCATATATTAAAATAAAACAACTGAATCTGATGGCTCAGCCACTCTTTTATGGAAGACCAGGCTTTTATAGGCCCTCTCGTTAGCAAGAATTTTCTGATTTTTTTCCGCATCAAACCGTTTCAACAAAACTTTTGCCGTGTCTGTAAAAAAGAAAATTGTTCTGCCGCTGTATCCGCCCAGGTCTTCACTTTTAACAGGCATCCCCTCCAGTTCAAGAAACTTCTTTGCAAAACGGATGTTCGACCCTGTTACATCACCGTCACCTCTTCGGAACTTTAGAACGTTTCCCCCGCCAAATATCTTGGCTGCAAGATTCTCTCTCCTTGCCCCATGTTTAATGAGTTCTCCGATGAGAAGCTCCATAGCATACATTCCGTATCGTCCCACTTCTGATGTGAGGATTTCATCCGGATGGATCATGCCAGGGAGGAGGTAGTGATTCATTCCCCCAATCTTTTTTTCAATATCATAAAGACAGACGGAAATGCACGACCCTAAAACTGCATAAAGGATTTCTCCATTTTTTGAAACAAAATATTCTCCTGATCTGAGCATGATCACGTTTTTTTTATACTTTTCATTGTAAAATCGCTTCACAATCTCATCCCTTTTTACGATAGATCGCTCTTCCTATCAAAGCAAAGCGATCATCGATTCCAAAAAGCGACTCGGAAAGACCGAGACACAAGCATCCTTTTGGTCCAAGAAGGTTGTAGAATTGATCGGTAACTTTCTTCTTTGTCGCGGAATCAAAGTATATCATTACATTACGACAAAGAATCAAATCTATGGGTCCTTTAAGCTGGTTTATAGACATCAGAAGATTGAGTCGTCTGAAAATCAATGTCTTTTTCAGACTCTCTTTGATCCGAAAGACCTCCTCGCCCCCTCTGCTCTCCTTGTGAAAGTACTTTGTAAGATAAGCGGGCGGAACCTCGGCAACCTGGTCACCTCTATACCTTCCGAGGTAAGCGATCTTAAGAGAACGAGTATTTGCATCAGTGGCCAGGATTTTGATATCCCAGGACATATCCACATTGTCCATTTCATAAATAAGCATGGCCAGGCTGTAAGGTTCCTGGCCGGTGGAACATCCGGAAGACCATATTCGAATGCGCTTTTTTTCTATTTTTCGTTGAATTACCTCTGGAAGAATGCGCTTGCGCAGAATCTCAAACTGCTTCTCACCCCTGAAAAAGCTGGTCTGGTCGATGGTAATAATATTGACCAGACGCTGCAACTCTTTTGCCCCCTCTGGCTTAAGAATATAGTGATAGTAATCAAAATAAGAGGAAAGACCCAGATCCTGCAACCGGCGAGACAGCTTCAGGCCAAGTAACTTTCTCTTCTCCTGCCGAATGAAGATCCCAACCTCCCTCTTTACAAGGCTGCGGAACAAATCAAAGTCTTTTTCGGATATTTCCGAGAGTATTTTATGCTGCATCTACCAGTTCGAGTTCTTCAGGACTCAGCAGACGATCCATGTCCAGGAGAATTATCATTTCGTCTTGCTTTTTGCCGACCCCCTTCAAGTATTCCCTCTGGAGGTTCGATGGAAGGTTTTCTGTTGTTTGAAACTCTTCCTGAAGAATCTCCAGCACATCCGAAATTTCGTCAACTATAACGCCCATAATCCGCCCGGAGATTTCGACAACAATGATCACATGAAACCTTGTATATTCCATTGCAGGAAAGTTGAACTTTTCCCGCAAATCAAAGACAGGAATGATGGCGCCGCGCACGTTGATGATTCCCTTGATAAACCCTTCCACTTGCGGCAGAGGAGTGATCTTGCGATAGTTTAAGACCTCTTTTATTTTGAATATTTCAATCCCGAAAAGCTGCTGGTTTATTGAAAAGACAACATGTTGGGTTCCGGCCATTAGAATTCCTCAAATCCTCCTTCAAACTCTTTTTCCAACAAATCTTCGTTCAGGTCATCCACAGGTGGTTTGGCTGCCATATCCTCATGCAGCGGGGTGGAAAGAGCTTCAGACTTCCGGCGATTCTTGTGAACCGGCAGCGGGTCATTGTCCCCAAGGATAAACACCCCAACTATATTATGGAGTTCCTGTGCTTTTTCCGTGAGCTTATGGGTCTCCTGCGAAAGCTCTTCCACAAAATAGGCGTTCTTTTCGTTCACATTGCTCATCTCCTGGGTCCCATCGCTAATCTGTTCGATTCCCTTCGAGCTTTCCTCATTTCCCAGGCTGACCTCTCCCAATGCATCTGAGACCTGCCTTGATGTTTGCACAATCTTGGTAAAACATTCTTTCAGTTTGTTCACCCACTGCTCGGTCGCGGTCACCTTGCTTATAATTTCCTTGACCAGTGTTTGAATGTCCTTGGATGCAGCCCCGCTCCCTTTTGCAAGATTCCGTATCTCGCTGGCTACAACCGCAAATCCACGCCCTTGTTCTCCTGCGCGAGCAGCCTCAACAGCCGCATTGATGGATAACAGATTCGTCTGGAATGTGATTTCATTGATCAGTTCCACCATCTCGACGATCTTCTGGCTCGCACTTGACATCTCAACCATTGCATAAGATGTCTTTTCCACCTCCTCTACCCCCTCCTGGGCCACTTTCACAGCATCTTTGGAAAGGGAATCCGCATTGCGGGTATTTGTCAGATTTTCAGTAATATTTGAGACCAGTTGTTCCAGAGTGGCGCTTATCTCCTCCATGGCTGATGCCTGCTGCTGGGTCCGCTGGGAGAGACTCTGATTTCCCTCAGAGATCTGCGCAACTCCTCTGATTACCGGAACAATGTGATCCTTGACCTGGGCGATCAAATTCACTACACTGTCGAGCGTCCCATTGATCCTTTTGGTCATCACATCCATGGCATCTTCGGCATCTTCTGTTCCGGAGAGAGTTCCACGCATGGTGAAATCGCCCTTGGCTACCAGACTGAGCATCTTGGAAAGGTCATCTACCTTCTTCTCCAGCTCCTGTTTGGCTTTGCCTTCCCGGAGATATGCCTCCTGAAGACTCTTTTCCGCTTCTACCTCGGCAGTCAGATCGCGGATGATCTCAAACGCCCCCAGGACCTTTCCTGAAGAATCCTTTAGAATGGAAGAGATGTACATCGCCGTGATCTCATTTCCCTTCCGATCCGTCAGAGTCATACGTTTGCCTTCCGCAATTTCGCCGGTATCCAGGGCCTTCTTTACAGGGCAGTCCTTCTCACAGGCAGAGCTATAAAACACTTCATGGCATGGCCTTCCTATAGCCTCATCCAGTGACAGTCTGGACATGCGCGCTGCATTTTCGTTAATAAAGGTCACTTTCATTTCCGGATCGACCATGAAAAACGGATCGACGATCCCAAGTTTTAAGCTGTTGGCGTATTCCATCCGGTCGCGTATGCTCTTTACCATCTGGTTGAAGTTGCGGGACAGGCTTCCGATCGAGTCTCGACTATCATCGACAGCTTCCACCGTAACATCTCCGGCAGCCACCCGGCTGGTTTTTTCTTCCAGCAGTTGAATCCGCCGCGAAACAAGCCTGGAAAAGAAGAGATTGATAAAGACCACCAGCCCTATGAGCGCGGCCGCAAAATAGATAATAAGCCTGTTCTTGGTATAACTGATGACAGCAAACAGATCCTTGACAGGCTGTTTGATGATCATTGCGCCAAGGACCTTTCTGCTGGATCCATGACAGTGGTAACAGGATGATTCATTAAGAATCGGCTTAATGGTTACCAGAAAAGGATCTTCGCCCTCTGTTTCGGGAAAGGATATTCCCGGAGCTTTGCCGGTCGCCAGCGCTTCGGCCAGGGCCTTGCGCGACTCATTTCCCTGAAGATATTTTTCCATGTTGCTGTCAATGCGTTCTTTTTCCGATGTATAGGATATATTCTGGTAAAAGTCTGCGATGTAAACCTGAACGCCATCCATATGCTCTTTTACGTCCTTCATCTGTTCCTTTATTGTTTTTTCGTCCCCCATTGACATGGGGAACCTGATGGCGCTGTAAACGTTGTCCAGTATGTGATCTGAAAACTCCGACGCCTGGTCCATGGCGGTCTTTTTGTGGATTACAAGGCTTTGATAGAAACTTGGCCCCATAAAAACAGACACAACCAGAATAGTTGCAACGAATATCTTGGTTCGCATCTTCATGTTTTTTAAAAGCTCATGAATCGGATTTCTCATTAATCTCACCTCCAGTTCAGTGGGAACCGGCATAAATTACCGGTTTGTAACGAAAAGCCCCTACTCTTTCCTCGGTATGGCATCTATGACAAAGGTCTATGGTCAGCTCCCCTCTGATTCGAGCCGGGTCCTGTGTATCAATATGGAGTTTGCCCGGGCCATGACAGACCTCGCATCCTGCATTTTTGAGTTCAGGCGTCTGCTCCAGATCAATAAAACCACCCGGCTCGCCGTAAGCAGTAGTATGGCAGCCATAGCATCCCCTGATTTCATCGTCGGTGAGACCCTTTTTCATCTTCTCTACACTCTTAAAGGAACGGCTTTTCCTGGCATGACTCAGAAAGGACTCGTATTCTGTTTCGTGGCAGGATCGGCATGATGCAGATCCAACATAAACATTTGTTTCCTGTTCCTGCGCTCCTACAGGCAAGGAAAAAAGAAAAACCAGCAAAATGCCGCGCCATTTTTTTGCTTTCATACTTCACCCCCCAGCAATAAATGTTTAAAAAAAATTTCCTCGAGCCCAAGCAGGTCGAGGACAATAGCCACAGATCCATCTCTCATGATAGTGGCGCCTCCCACTCCCCTGACACTCCGATAGTGTGATTCAATGCTCTTGACTACCACCTGATAGGAAGCAAGCACTTCGTCAATAAGGATTCCGAACTTTTGTCTTCCGGTATCAAGAAAGACCGTAGCCATCCCCGTGCGGTCGTTCTCCGGCGCAATCGTCCCGTAGACACGGCATAAACTCATAAGGGGAAGATACTCTCCCCTGAACCGGTAGACTTTCTCATCTGCGCCAAAGGTTCGCATACGTCCTGCATCAAACCTTCCTACTCCCATTATCCCCCAGAGAGGCACCAGATAGGATCTGTCCTGATCCCGTACGTGCAGGGCATCGATGAGGGTAAAGGTCAGAGGAATAATTAGAGTGAATACAGTTCCCTTTCCCTTTTTCGTCTCGATCTGTATTGACCCTCCGACCCGTTCCACCTGTGTCTTAACGACATCCATGCCAACCCCTCTTCCGGAGAGTTCGGTCACACTGGATGCCGTAGAAAAACCTGGGTGGCAGATGATCTCTATAAGGGTGTCATTGTCGAGCTTTTCACCTGCTTTATCGAGACCCATTTCCAGAGCATGGTGGCGTATTTTTTCCATATCAAAACCATGGCCATCGTCAGAAATTTGTATGAATATCTTCCCGCCCTTCTGGTAGGCTTTAAACTCAATTATTCCTTCCGCTGGTTTTCCCGCCGCCACTCGCTCTTCAGGCGACTCTATACCGTGATCTACACAGTTCCGAACCAGATGCTTTAATGGATCTGCGATATATTCGATTACCTCTTTGTCTAATTCCGTATCAACGCCGGATAGAATGACCTTTATCCGCTTTTTTTGATCATAGGCGGCATCCCTGACGATCCGCTGAAACCTGCGGAAAGTTCCTTTTAGAGAAAACATCCGAACGCCGGCCACCCGCTCCTGGAATTCACGGTTCACCTTGAACAGGGTTTTAATCTCTTGTTCGATTTCATCCCTGGAAAGAGAGTCTTCTCCGACAAGAAAACTCTGCACTCTGGAAAGACCAATCCCGATTTCCTCGGCAAGATTGATTAGACAGTCAATCTTTTCCGCATCTACCCGCAAACTTGTCTTTCTATAGACAAAACGGCTTTCTTGCTGCAGGGAAACTACCTTATGAATCGCTTCTTTATCAATTTTTCCTTCATCTACCAGAATTTCTCCCACCTTCTTCTGCTTGCCAAGAGCGCTTTCCAAATCTTCTCTGGTGATTCCCCCTCTTTCGATAAGCGCTTCGCCCAGAGGCATCTCTCCTAATTGAAGATCGACTCCCTCCCTGTAGCGGTCGGTTATCTCCTCAATTACGATCTTATTTTCATCCCTGACAAACATGAATACATCTTCGACTTCCCGAATAGATGCAGTGGTCTTCAGAATGACCCGCCAGGAAATGTAAAGTTTATAAAAATCCATCTCTTTATAGCCGGGAAGTTCGGAAGTGTCCGCCACCACTTCCACACATTCTCCCAGCTCTGTCAGATTCAGCAGTAGAAGAAGAGGATCATGGCCGAAATTGAAGAGGTCTTTTCTAAACTTAAGATCGATATGATAATAACGCCAACTCTCGTCCTCAGCAGAATCAGGGACTGCTTCCCTGATCGCTTCCTCAATCGCTTTCTCTTGCCCGGAAACCCCCTCAATGCCTAAAAAACGGTTCAACTGGGCCTTGCGAGTATTTAAAGTATCAGGATCAACATCCTCACCACCAGCGTGCCTGTCCACCATGGAGCGTATAAAATCGACATCCTCCAGAAGAAAGGAGATAAGCGGTCTGGTCACGGAAAGTTGATTATTTCTGATCCTGTCCAGAAGGTTTTCGATAATGTGAACGTATTCGGAAAGAGCATTAAACCCCACCATGGCGGAACCACTCTTTAAGGTGTGAATTGCCCTAAAAAGTTCTTCCAGGTCGGACCCTGGTCCAGGAGCAGCCTCCAGACGCAGCAGGCTTTCTTCTGATTTTTTGAGCAGATCCTCTGTTTCAGCAAAAAAGATCTGCAAAGTCTCTTCACGTTCGTTCATCGGTCCACACCAGTTTTTTTATTACCCACAAAAATTTCTCAGGACGAAAAGGCTTCACCAGCCAGCCGGAGGCCCCTGCAGCTCTGCCCTTTTCTATCATCGATTCTTCCGATTCTGTGGTAAGAACAAGGATAGGAAGAAAGCGAAAATCGCCTTTCTTGACTTTTTTTGTGAAAGCAATGCCGTCCATTCGAGGCATGTTGACGTCGGTGATAATCAGGGAGGGGATCTGCCCTTCTTCCTTCATGTTTGACAGCTTTTCAAAGGCGTCTTTTCCGTCCTTAGCTTCAATTACTTTGTATCCGGCATTACGAAGGGAAAAAGAAACCGACGACCGAAAGGTAGGGGAATCATCTACCACCATGATAAGCCTTTCCATATTCCTCCAATCAACTAATCAACGAATTTTTAAGATCGCTTATTTCCAGAATCTTTTCCAGTTCAGGAGACAATTCCAGCAGGTTCCATTCGGTCTCGGGTTTCAATGCCCTCCTGAATGCGATAAGGAGCTGCAGCGACGCAGTGTCTGCAAATGTTACATCTGCCATACAAATGGAAATTTTTTTTGCGCGAACAAAAGAAGTATCAAGAAACCTCTTCAGATACTCAACACCATGTATGGTCAACTCTCCTTTAAACCGGAAAATACCTTCGGCATCCTGGCTTACAGTAAACTGCGGCATCTCCATTTTTTAGCCACCTTTTTTCGAAATCTTCTAAGCATCTAAAATATAATAATAAAATAAAAACATCAAGGTTTTTCGTAATATTTTAAGCACAAAGTCAGTTCGCTTTGCTTAATAACTCGATTGCCTTCTCAACTATATTTCCAGACGTAAACCCAAACCTTTCCATAACAGCCCCGCCGGGCGCTGAAACTCCAAAGCCGGTTATGCCGATTATCGCGCCGCTGGTTCCAACATACCGTTCCCATCCCATTGGAATGCCTGCTTCAACGGCAATGCGCTTTTCCACATCCGGCAACAGGACTTTATCCTTATATTCCTGCGGCATTTTTTCAAAAAGTTCCCAGCTCGGCATATTTACCACTCTGACCTGAACACCCTTTGCAACAAGACTATCGGCGGCTTCCAGCGCTATATGCACCTCCGAGCCTGAGGCTATCAGGATAATATCGGGTCTGCCCTCTGAGTCGGACAGAATATAGGCGCCATTTGCAAGCCCTTCTGCCAGGCCATATCTTGACCTGTCTAATACAGGAAGCTTCTGGCGGCTCAGGATCAGGGCTACAGGACCATCAACGCTCTTCATCGCAATACGCCATGCCTGGGCTGTTTCCACGGCATCCGCCGGCCGGATTAAAGTCAGCCCGGGGATAGCCCTTAAACCGGCTATATGCTCAACCGGCTGGTGTGTTGGGCCATCTTCGCCAACCGCAATACTGTCATGTGTAAAAACATATATTACAGGCAGCTTCATCATAGCGGCGAGCCTTATTGAAGGACGCATATAATCCGCAAACACAAGGAAAGTGCCACCATAGGGCCTCAAGCCCTTATGAATCGCCATGCCGGACAAAATAGCCCCCATGGCATGCTCCCTGACGCCAAAACGGATATTCCTGCCATTATACATGTTTTTTTGAAAATCATGGGAAGATTCGATAATTGTCTTGTTTGAAGGAGCGAGATCGGCTGATCCACCAATAAGAGAAGCGACTTTTTCTGCAATAGCATTGAGCGCCTTGCCGGATGCGGCCCGCGTTGCAATGGAGCCCTCGAAATGCGGGAGATCCGCAGCCCATCCATCTTTTAACCTGCCGCTTACAGCATCTGTCCATCTTTCTGCAAGATCGGAGTATTTATCCCTGTAGATCTCGAATCTATCCCGCCATTTTGATTCTGCTTCCTTTCCCGTGGCAGTATATTTTTTGAATATATCAAGAACCTGCTCAGGCACGTAAAATGTATCTGATTCAGGAAAGCCCAGTCTTTGCTTTGCAAGCCTGACCTCCTCTTCACCAAGGGGAGAGCCATGGGCATCTGCCGAGTCCTGTTTGTTTGGACTGCCAAATGCAATATGTGTGCGCAGCATAATCAGGGAAGGCTTATCTGTTTCCTCCTTTGCCGCAATGACAGCATTATAAATCGCATTTAGATCATTTCCGTCATCAACCTGTTGCACATCCCAGTTATATGCTTTAAACCTCCGGGCAACATCTTCTGTAAAGGATATATCCGTGCCCCCTTCGATAGAAATTTTGTTATCGTCATAAATACAGATCAGTCTGGAAAGACCAAGATGGCCGGCAAGGGATGCGGATTCCGAGGTAATCCCCTCCATCATGTCTCCGTCGCCGCACATTACAAATGTATGGTGATCCACAATCTCACAATCAGAGCGGTTATACGTTGCCGCAAGGTGCCGTTCAGCCATTGCCATGCCAACTGCATTGGCAAAACCCTGTCCCAGGGGGCCGGTTGTTGTTTCCACGCCCGGAGTATGCCCGAACTCAGGATGTCCGGGAGTTTTGCTGCTCATCTGTCTGAAATTTTTTATATCATCCAGGCTCAGATCATAACCTGAAAGATATAGCAGACTGTAAAGAAGCATGGATGCATGACCCCCGGAAAGCACAAACCGGTCCCTGTCCAGCCAGTCCGGATTGTTTGGATTGTGTTTTAAAATCCGCGTCCAGAGCACATATCCTGCTGCCGCAAGCCCCATCGGCGCGCCCGGATGCCCGGAATTAGCCTTTTGAACAGCATCCATGGAAAGCGCGCGGATCGTATTTACGCAAAGTTCATCTGCTTCAGACCAATTATCTACCATACCTGCTTTGTTCATCTATTTTTTCTCCTTATATTAATTGATGAATTCGTAAAAAGTCAGATTCGTCGAATGTGTCATTTCGACCGCAGGGAGAAATCTTATCTTTTCAATGCGTTACAGACCAAAGATTTCTCGTTTCACTCGAAATGACAGGCCAGAGAGACTTTTTACGAGTCTATCAAGGTTGATACAATTGTTTAATTTTATATGCAAGGATTTTGATAATACAGATCTGGATGGAGGAAAAAACAAGCCGGATAAACTCGTCTTTGTTAACTTATTCCTACAACGACACTTATCATTTCGACCCGCCTGCCAATGCTTGGCACTGGCGGGCAGGCCGAAGGGAGAAATCCTTAACTATATGTTTTTGTAGTAAGATTTCTCGTCGCTTCGCTCCTCGAAATGACATCTAAATGGTAACTAACGTTGTAGGGTTATTGCATTTGCTAAAATATTAGTATATGCACAACGAAAAGATGAACAGTGGTGGGAAAAATAGAAAGGAGAGTTAAAAATCATTATTCTTGATCTGGTTTTATTTGCTGCAGGATCGCTGATTCTCTACTACGGAGCTGAATGGCTTGTAAAAGGGGCTTCGAGTCTTGCGAGAAGCGCGGGCTTAAGTCCGTTAGTTATCGGCCTGACGATTGTCGCCTTCGGCACCTCCGCTCCTGAATTTGTTGTAAGTATTGTTTCCTCCATTCAAAATAAAAGCATGATCGCCGTGGGAAACGTTGTGGGAAGCAATATCTGCAACATTGCCCTTGTTCTTGGCCTTACATCTGTTTTCCGGCCCCTGTCATGTCACAGATCGGTCATCAGGAGGGATATACCGATTATGCTCAGCATCTCAGCATATCTGCTGCTTATCTCTTTTGATTCAAATCTCGGCAGGTTTGATGGGGCCACTCTGTTTTGCGGAATTATCCTTTATACATGCTTTAACTATTATATTGCGGTAAAGGAATCTAAAAATATACCAGTCTTAAACAGTGTAACTTCCAAATCTGCTGCAAATAAGATTGATTATATCTCCGGGCCGGGCCGGATCGTCTGGATCGTGGCCGGAATAGCCGGTGTGGTTGCGGGCGCGGAAATCGTCGTCAATGCCGCAATCAGCATTATGCATACATTTGGTATAAGTGAAAAGTTTATCGGACTTACAGTAGTGGCATTAGGAACTTCACTTCCGGAACTTGCCACTTCCGTTGTAGCGGCAATAAAAAAGGAGATGGATATCAGTATCGGCAACCTTTTGGGAAGCAATGTTTTCAATATACTCGGAGTGCTTGGGGCAGCCTCTCTGATAAGGCCTATCCAGATCCCGGGAGGGTTTATTGGAAGCGGTTTATTAATCGATTATATGGCTATGATTCTGATTAGTTTTCTTCCCTGGGTAATGATGAGAAAAACAAACACAGTTATGAGAAGAAACGGAGTTGTTCTTTTATTCTGCTATGTTGGATACATCGCTTATCTGACAATTAAGGCATTGTAACCAGCCTATTCACCTGCTTGTGGGAACCAGAGACTGATGTCTTTCAGGAATTTCTTCTTGTAATAAGCTGTTTTTGCGGGGTTGCCCATTATCATATCCAGTTGCCTTGTATGCATTGTAAGATAGCCAAGCGCTTTAAGACGTTTTAATGTGGAAAATTGATCATATGCTGCGATAGTTGCGTTCATATAATCTTCATATATTTCAACCTGAAAATCATACTTGACTAAGATGTCTTTTATAAGCTTCATCCTGCGGAATTTTCTGTTATGATCTGCAGCGCCACCCTTAAAATAAAATTTTATGTAATTTTCTCCGGATTTGTCGCTGACAAAGGTCTGCACAACCGAATAATGATAGCCGAACCGGCAACTGAGATTGCAAAAGTTTTTTGAAATAATAGCGCAGTCGTTTTGCGTATAACTGGACTGACTTGATGCGCACAGATCACGATTCATGGTAGATTCAACCATGATGGAAATAAACCCTCTGGTATCTACCGGAGGCGGGCCGTCCCATTCTACCGCGGTCATTCCCTCCCAGAGGGCCATCATCGGGGCTGATGCTATATTTGCAAGTCTTACAGTATCTTTTTCCATTGATCCTTTTAAGCCATCGCCCAGGTCAACAATCCACCACTGCGCTGGAACATCATTTATAATCAGTCTTTTCCCTGCACTGATTCCCCTGCTGTTTTTGCCGGAATCAAACATTTCCTTTACAGCCTTTTCATGGCAGAACCGGGTGATGTCGTGATATGTCTGGCAGCCATCAGGCGTAAAATCATCGCCTTTTGGATCAGTAAGATTTAGCGGGGTGATATGCTTTAGCGTTCTTTTAAGCGTTATATAAACAGGGCTCCCTTTAATTCTACTGATGCCTCCTGCGGGCGACTCTCTTAATAATGCTTCGGCTTTTCCCTCATAGACTTTCCGCGCATAGGTATCAACTGTGATTATTGTTCCATTTTTAATTCTGTCGGTAGCTGCAAGCGTATCAAAAAGCGCCGGGATGCCGAATTCTCTTGTAACTGTGGCTAAATGACCGGCAATTCCTCCGCGGTCGGTTACCACCGCAACAGCTCTGTTTAGTATTGTGGTCCACTGAGGCAAAGAGTTTTTTGTCACCAAAACAGCGCCCTCAGGAAATTTGTAAATTTCTTCGGCAGAGTTCACAATAAATGCCGGCCCGCAGGCCACACCTGGGCTTGCCGCAACGCCTCCATTAAGTATTGTATGATTATTAACTTTTATGGCTAAGGTATCTTTAAATTCATTATCTTCTTTTCTTACCTGTTTCAGTGGACGGCTCTGGAGTATCCTGACCAGACCTTCTTTTTCTATAGCCCATTCGATGTCTTGAGGAGTTTTAAAGTGATTTTCAAGGATAACTGCCTGTTTTGCCAGAAACTGCGCCTGTATATCCGTGATGGCCGGCGCGTATTTCTCCGGCTCAGGCAATTCGACAGTGTGCAGTTCTTTGTTGGAGAAAGTTAAAATTCCCTGATCTTTGACATGAATTTCTTTTTTAAGGATTTTAATTGTCGGTTCCCTGGAGGCTACAAATAAATCAGGTGATATGCTGCCCTCAACCGCTGATTTTCCTAATCCAAGAACCGCATTTATGAATATCTGATTGTTGTGAATGTCACCGGGATCTTTCGAATACATGACGCCGCTGGAGACAGCTTCAACCATGGCCATACATCCGACGCACATAACAATATCTTCGTCCCGAAAGCCCTTGTTAAAACGGTATGTAATGGCCTGAAGGGAATATTTGCCGGCAAGAACTTTTTTATATGAGTGAATCAGTGTGTTATAGCTGACATTAAGTTCTGTGTGATATTGACCTGCAAAAGAAGATTCTTGGCTGTCTTCACCTAAGGCACTGCTGCGCATTGAGACTTTGACATCTTTTTCTGTTTTTTCTTCCAGACGTCTGTATCCATCAAGTATTGCCCCTTCAAGTTCCGGATGAATTGGTGATTGCATGATAAGCTTTTGTATATTTGAGCTGGCCATTCCCAGCATTTTTATATCTTCAATATCAACAGACTGAAGCTGCTGGTTGATGTTTTTTTGAAGGTCGCCGTGATTCAGGAACAGATGATATGCAGAGGCAGTAATAACAAAACCATGCGGAACGTTAAGGTCTGTCAGGTTCACAATTTCGCCTAAATTAGCCATTTTACTGCCGGTGTGGTTTGCGCTGTCTTTATTTATCTCTTTAATTGATAGTACCGGTTTACCCTCAATCGACTTTTCCCTTTCCTCCAGTATTTGATTTATTTTATATTGAATATCAGCTAAAGCATAATAAAGCTTTTCATAACGACGGCCTGAAATCTCGTTTATTTTTTCAATTAGTTGATATATACTCACTGAGATGGAAGTGCAGTGTGCACGAATGAATTCCATGCCGAATCTATGGTCTCCGCGAAGCGCCAGTTCCATCTCTGACATGATCTCAAGTATTGCACTATTTATGCTTAGAAAACTTTTAAAGTTCCAGTACTTGGTTTTGAAACGGGAACGTATGGCATCATCCGGCGATTCTTCAGGATTGGGGCTTTTCTGCTTTTTCCCCCAAAATATTTTTTTTATTGCCTGCCTTAATCCAAACATAATTACTCCAAACTTCAGTTTAGCTATGAAACACCAGTTTCATATTGAAATTTATTAACCGGTGTTTGGGTTTGTGCTCTATTAGAGGATTGTTGTCTGTAAAGACTACATGTTTGTGTTGCCGCCATATAACTCAGCGGCTTTATCAATATCAATAATTTTTATCCCTCGAACGTAGTCCCGCGTTTCATACCTGGCAATATTCTGCAGCTTTTTGATGATCTTCCCCATCCGGCGAGCGTTCTCCATGATGCCCTCTACCTCGCTGTACAGGGCATCATGCCCTGATATAATTTCCAGCATATCATCAAAATGTACATATAGCGCCTGCATTGGCTGGCCTAGTTCGTGACAGACAGCCGCAGCCATTTCAAGAACCCCCTCTAATTTCTCTCTCTGAATTCGCTCCTGCTCTGCCTGCTTGTGGTCGGTAATATTATGGAATATTTCTACTACACGCTCTATATTTCCGTCTTCCGCAAAAAGAGGAAAAGCATAGATTTCGACATTTAGTTCCTCCCCCTTACTACCCCTGTGCACCTGCTCCACTCGTATTGGTTTGCCTGTGTTACATACTGCAGTTGCAGGACAGGAATGCTCGGACTTTGAACAAGGTTTATCAAATCCGTGGGTTACCTCACAGCAAGTACGACCGATAACCTTTTCCCGGTTGCCACCATATTTTCTTATAAAGCCGTCGTTCACATCTTTGATAACAAAATTGCGGTCAATCACCATAAGGTCCTCGTACATACCAATCGTAATTTGATCCAGATAGTATTGTAACTTACGGAGCGCTATTTCTACCTTCTTGTGCTCAACCGCTTCCTTTTCTAACTCCTTGACCTTTTGTGCCAGTTCCTCATATGTAGGCTTATACGCCATTATAACATCTCCCGGAAACCTCCGCCGCACTGATTCGTTCTTCCTGTTCGGTCTTTCTTGCGTGACCTCTATCGATCTTGGAAATCAACTCTTCTATCTCACAAGGCTTTAAAATGTAGTCCAGGGCGCCACGTTTCATCGCTTCGACGCCTATTTCTACATTCGGGAGCGCCGTCAGCATGATGACTTCTGTAAGCGGCTTTATCCTCTTTATTTCACGTAACACCTCCAGACCATCCATCCCTGGCATTACTACGTCCAGCATAACTACATCAAAATTGTAGCCGCTGACTTTTTCAATAGCGTCCTGGCCGCTCACAGATGTAGTCGCGTCATAGTCACGTATGCTCAGGCGCTCAGCCAAAGAGTTTACAAATTTTTCTTCATCATCCACAATAAGAATCTTTGCTTTCATTTCAACACCTCGTTTTCATAACAGACTTTGTTCTACGTGGCCATCTCGTCAGGCAGTATAAGTAAAAGCTCTTCATGCTCGACATCGGTCGTAATTTCTGCGCACAATACCTCTATGAGGGCCTTTTCTTTCTCGGTTGGAAAGCTGCCCGCAGAAATCCCGGAGAGTTCTTTGAGCCCTGTGAACCGAATCCGGCCACCATTTTCCCACGTTTCGGCCACTATACTAACGGTCTTTGCTTCACCGGTAACATCCATAGCAAAATTCAGGCATAGCCACACCAGGTTTTGCAGGACAAAGGGGTTTGTTGTAACCTTTACAGGTTTTACGTCTGTCTTAACAGTCAGTGTGACGCCCTTGAGTAAGAATAGCCTCTTGGACAACGACGCAACCAGCGCCAGCAGGTTGCATATGTCGATTCGTTGTTTGATCTCATCCATACTGTGGGTAAATTTATTCAAGGTATCTACGATGCTGTCGGCCCGCCTGATCTGCTCCACAATCCTTGTCGCAAGGGTTCTGATTCGTTTTGTATCAAGAGGAACGCCTTTGTCTGCCATGAGATATATATCTTCGACCAACCCTGCGCTTTCCTTCATGATAGCCAAAGAGTTTTTGGTCTCATGGGATATAGAGATACATGTCTTGGCGAAAAACTCTAATCCTGTCTCACTAACTGTATCATGTGTCAATCTCATGAATCATTTCCTCATATAGCGGTTACTTCCCGTAATTTCTGAACCAATACATCGATATTTAGCGGTTTTATGAGATAATACTCTTTTCCTATATCGAATGCCGCGGACTTGAAATCAGCCTTTGAACCATGGCCGGTTAGAAAAATAAACTTCATAGCAGGACACTTCGCCTGCAACTTATTTTTTAATTCAAGACCACTCATCAAGGGCATCTTCACATCAAGGACAGCAACGTTGAACGTGTCGATCTCCACCTGTGCCAATGCGTCCAAACAGGTAATAGCCCACGATACTTCAAAGCCCCGCAAGGATAATCGCTCTGCCAGGGTAGAGACCAGATGTTCCTCGTCATCCACCAGAAGTATTTTCATAATTTCTCCATCTTTTTGTTTCTTGATTTCAGCGGCAATTCAATATGAAATGTAGTTCCCTTTCCGATTTTACTATCTACTTCAAGAGTTCCACCCAATTTATGGACTAAAGAATATGTGATGGACAAACCTAGACCTGTCCCGCCTTCTTTCTTCTTTGTAGAGTAGAACGGCTCGAAGATTCGGTCAAGGTTTTCCTGGGAAATGCCACACCCATTGTCAGCAATGATGATGGAAATAAAAGTTGAGTTCTGTTTTTCCACCTTGATGTTCAGAATTCCGCCTTGATCCATGGCAGCGAAGGCATTATTTGCCAGGTTGAGAAAAATCTGTTGAAGTTTTCCCCTGTCACTTTCGATTACAGGAACATCACTCCCGACGTCCACTTTGATTGTAATGCCTCTGTAGTCAGATTCCTTGTCGAACAATCCAAGCACCTCATCAAGCAGTTCTTTCACATTAACCGGTCCGATGCTCACATCCATATGACGAGCAAAGCTTAACAACCGCATAGTAATTGTTCCACAACGCTCCACCGCTTTCAATATCCAGCCCACAAGGCTCAGCAGCTTCTCGTCCTTTGCATACATTCCCTTCAAGACAAACATGTCTTGAATGAGCCCGGCCTTTTCATTAATAATCGACAAAGGATTATTTATCTCGTGGGCTACCCCCGCCGCCAGCCGCCCAATGGAAGCCATCTTGTTCTCATATTCCAGCTTGTGCATTGCTATCAGCCTCTTTTCATCTGCCAGGTGTATTTTGTTGATAAGATGCGTTGTCACGCTAAAAATGGCTATAATCACCGCCATTATGCTCATCGACAGGAAGGCGAGTAGCGTCGTCCGAGTGCTGTACCATGGACCCATCAGGTCGTCTTTGGGCTTGACAACCAATAGGATGAACGGGGTGTTTTCGATGTAAGCATAGCCAACTATAAGCTGCTTTCCATCATCGGTTGTCACTTCCTCGACCTGTGTTCTTGCGGAGTACTCCGGCACAGGGAGAGTCATACGCTCCATGATTTTGCCGTAGTAGCGCGACTCTGTTTGCAACATACCGTTTCGATTAATAATAAAGGCGCTGCCATGCTTGCTCAATTGGAAGTCTGCAAGGAGGCTGTTAAACCGGACTGTATCAACGGTTGCGCGAAGAACATAGATTGATCCGTCCTGTGATTCGTGACTTACTGCAATCACCAAGTGCGGGACTTGACGATAACCAAGAAATACATCGCTCACGTACACGCCATGGAGCAGGACTTCTTTAAACCACCACTGTCCACTGTAGTCCACACCTTCGAGTTTGAATGGCCCTGTGTAGGCTATCTGTATGCCCGCGCCGTCTATGACCCCAAGGTCGGTAAAAGCCTCCTGAAAGACTACCTGCAAGTCCTCCAGGTATCTGTAAAGTTGAAGAGGCTTCCTTAGGTCTTCAAAGGAGCTGCTCCGAACAATGAACTTTAGTGCGGCTCTATGTTTCGCCAAGAAGAAAGTCACGGATCGCCGAGTGTTCGAAACAACTCTGGCTGTCCGCTGAAAAAGTTCACGTTCCATAGAAGCCTTAGTTACCATAAAATCAAATATGCCGGCGCAAAGCACAGGAACAAGCGCAAACGTCACCGAGAACCCCACAACCAGCTTCCACATCCGGCGGTAGTCAAAGAGATGTTTGAATAGCCCTATTCCAGGATCTTTGTGATCCCAGAAGTATGGCTTTAGGCTTCTAAAGCTAATCATTGCTTGTTTGGTAATCCTTATTTCTTTTTCGCAGTCTTCTGTTTAATTGCCTCGTTCGCTCTTCTGAGTGTGTCGCTCAGGAATTCGATATTAACGGGCTTATTAAGGTATGCGAAGGCGCCAAGCTTCATGCACACCTCCTTGTCGGCCTCGGAGCCATGACCAGTGAGAATGATAACCTCAATGTTCGGTCGGGTTGCTTTCACCCGGCGCAAGACCTCGATACCATCAATGCCGGGCATCTTCAGATCCAAAATCATCACTTCAGGTTCGTCCTCAGCGATCAGATCAAGCGCCGACTGCCCATCGTAGGCCACGGCTGATCCGATGTCACGTATGATCAGGCGCTCGGAAAGCGTTTCCACGAACTGATGCTCATCATCCACAAGCAGAACCTTCGACGGCATGTCGAAATCGTGTTTTCGGTAGATGTCGGTTTTATAGTAGTTTTTGCCTACCGTAGTCTCCACGGATCTCACCCCCTCCACTTTCCTTACGATGGATTGCAACTCGTCTTCAAGACGGTGCAGCATGAGAACATGCTTGTTGATAGTCAAAGTCACATCACCGTTCTTTGCGTCCACCTCTACGCTGTGGCCTTCCCTGGCCAGGACAACCTCGACCTTTCCAGCAAGGAGAAAGTCGTCCACCGCCTTTCGCGATGCCTCTGTGGGGTTAAGAGCCCTTGAGTTGAGGTTCGTGACAATGAGCTCAACCACTTCTTTCTCGCTTTTCTTGTCCACAGGGATAACGATGTCATACAGCGACGTGTCCCAGGGATCAGTCTTGCCAAAGATTGTGTCAATCCATTTTGCCCGATCCATGTCTTCTTGACGGATCAATGCTGTGGATTCTTTTTCGGACAACCCGCCTTGCTGTTTGGCTGAGCGCTTCCTGAATTTCATCCCTGCGATCAGACAAACCCGGAGTACGTGACTAATCCGCATAGGAATAAGGAGCCCGGCAAACCCCAAAACCAAGAGATTGTTATCCCTCTGCAGCCTTTCGGCCAATGCCAATTTGAGTGAAGCGATTGAACGTTCCCATTCATGGGTGAACCGGTTGAATACCGATGTCTTTGCTGACAAAGCCCGTCCGATTTTGTCCTCGCTCAAACCGGAAAGCCCGCTTGCTTCGCCGATCAAATTTTTGTCGGTCACCAGGGTGTAATCGGTTTTTTTGAGTAGTTGCCGGACAACATCGTCCTCATTGCAAAAAGTCCCATGGAAAAGAGTAATACTTGACATAACAAACCTCCATTTTTTATCAAATGCCTATGTAAGAGGACACACAACCTTGAGCGGGCACAGTTCTTTATCATCGTTTTGGTGGGCATCTTCGTGCACAGCCCCAATAGCATCTTCCTTGTTCGGGTAGATATGGTCAGGGCCAATTTTCTCCAGTAAATGCGTGCGTTTGAATACAGCCATGACAGACTCATTAACTCCACTGAAAGATATGTCAATGCCAGCGCTTCTGACTCTGTCTACGATCAGAGATAACACTTCTTCGCCAGAAGCGTCAATGTCACTCATGCCGTCCGCAACTATGACAATGTGCTTCAGTTCCTTTTTTTTCATCATACGCTCTGTAATCTGATCCTCCAGATAACTGGAATTTGCAAAAAAGAGCGGGCCATCGAAACGAACCATGTCAACATAGGCACACTGTTTTAGCTTGAAGGCCAGCGAACAACGTAAGGCTTTGTCTTCATGCAGGGAAAGGGATGCTACAGTAGGTCGCATGCTCTTGTATAGAAACACCATGAGCGACAGCCCTACTCCCACCATGATACCCTTGTCTAAATGAGGCGCAAAAACCAAGGTGCATACAAAAGAGATAATGGAAATAACTCCGTCATACCATTGAGCTCTCCAGGCGTGAATGAACCCTGAAACATTCACAAGACCGATCACCGCCATCATGATCACGGCGGCCAATACAGCTTGTGGGAGATGATAAAGAAGCGGCGTAAAGAACAGCAGCGCAATGACAACAGCCAGGCTGGTAAACACACTGGATAATCCTGAAACCGCCCCAGCCTGGAGATTGACTGCAGATCTGGAAAAAGAACCGGACACTGGATAACTCTTGCCGATCCCGCCTAAGATATTAGCCAGACCCTGCCCAATAAGCTCCTGGTTGGGGTCGAGTCTTTGCCCGGTTTTTGCGGCCATTGCTTTGGCGATAGAAATGGCCTCCATAAAACCCAACATCGCTATTATCGCGGCAAAAGGCAAGAGGTGCAACATGATCTTAAAGTCAATCTTCGGAACAGATAGCGAAGGCAGACCTTTGGGAACAACGCTCACTACCGCGCCCCCACCCATCATGAGAAGCTTTCCCTCATCGAGAGATCTGTTGCCCACTTTGATTCGCCACGTGCGGCCATCTCCTTTAATTCCTTGTGGGAATTGCCCTTTGGGGTAGAACACCATCTTGCCATCTGATTCTTCAAGCCCCTCAAAAAACATGGTTCGAATCTTTGCCCTAAATTTATGGGTGTCGTGTTTTAGCCTTTGCATTTTTATCGAAATTACGGCGGAATCGTGTTTAGCATCAAGCACCGAAACATGGCTTCCATTACTCTCAGCTTCTTCCATGGCCATGTTTATTGCCGCCCTTTCTTCAGCCAATCGAGGCAAGCCATCAACTCTCTTGTTGAATTCTCCGATAAGCTCTTGCGTCTGGGCAGATCTGATCGCAGCGATATCCACGACAGCATTATGCTCAAAACCTGTAGCCCAGGAAATCAAGGTTGTGAGGACTACGGCAATAAGTACGTTAGGGAGTCTCGGCCCAATTCTTTTCAAGCCATACATAATAGCAAAAGCAAAAATGCCCATGGCCAGAGTAGGCCAGTGCGTATAATGAAACGCTGCCTGAAAGACGCGGATGATGGTTTCATAATGATGCGCAGCCTTGTCCACGTAAATACCGAACATCTTGGACAATTGGGACGATGCAATAATAATGGCGGCCGCGTTCGTAAATCCGTTGACCACTGGGTGGGAAAGGAAATTAACAACAAGACCCAGTCTCAATATTCCGAGGCTGAGTTGGAACGCGCCGACCAGCAGGGCCAGCAAGATAGCATACGCGATGTACCCCTCGGTTCCCGCCGTCGCCAGAGGCTCTAAGGACGCTGAGGTCATGAGGGATACGACTGCCACAGGCCCTGTCTGTAACTGTCGACTCGACCCGAAC
>JACNLL010000056.1 GCA_014381545.1 Candidatus Desulfaltia bathyphila | reverse complement strand
ATGGGACGTTCCTCAGTTTATAAGTTTATATCGTCAAGAAGTAACTATTGATTTTTTTTGCGATTTTTTCACCGCCACACGCTGCGCAAGCGCCTGCGCTGCGAGATAGCCGCAGAGCTCAGTATTTGTCTAATTTGTCGGGAATGTCCGCATGTAATTCACACTCAACTTATTTTTCTTATTCCGAAAACAGCTTTAGATACGGCTCAAAACGAAAGGTGCGATATCGGCGCTGGCCGCTGAACTCTGATAGATAGCCTTTTTTTGTAAAGGTAGCTACCAGATTGTTGGCTGCTTTAGTGCTGAGCCGGCATATTTGTTCCACATTTTTCACCTGTACAACTGGATGTTTAAAAAGTTGTTGCAACAGAGTCAAAGCAGATTGCGTCCGTCTTCCCATATCCCGGCGTATTTCAGATTCGAGATTTTCTTTCAGTTTTATCATTTCCGACAATGTGTTAGTAGCCTGGTCCGCTGTTTCATAAATACCAGTTAAAAAATATTTCAGCCAGCTCGATATCTCATTCTTTTCACGGACAAATTGCAATTTATCGTAATACAGCCCCTTGTCTTTTTCAAAAAATGCGGACAAATAGAGCAGTGGCTGGGACAATATTTTTTCGCTGACCAGATAAAGTGTGATGAGCAATCTTCCAATACGACCGTTGCCGTCGAGAAAAGGGTGAATAGTTTCAAACTGATAATGGGCGATGGCTATTCGAATCAGTGCGGGCACTGCAATTTTATCATTGTGCAGAAAATTTTCCAGATCACCCATCAGATCGCTGACATAGGTATGTGCCGGCGGAATGAACACCGCATCTTCCAATGAAGCCCCACCAATCCAATTCTGGCTCTTTCGAAATTCATCAGGATTCTTATGCTTTCCTCTCACACCTTCTAAAATTGTGTAATGGGCTTGGCATAACAGCCTTGTTGAGAGAGGAAGTTGCTGCAATCCATTAATTGCGGCATTAAGCGCTTTGGTGTAGTTATTCACCTCCCGCCAGTCATCTCGTCTTTCAGGTCGGATATCCTCTTCGGTTAGCAGCGCTTCATCAATATTTGTCCTTGTCCCTTCAATTCGGCTGGAAATAACCGCTTCTTTCATTACGTGTAACTGGATAAACAAATCAATATTTGGAACCAGTCGTGCAAATGAATTTAATTCCCCAATTTTTCGGGACGCTTTCTCCAAAAGCGTATTCAATTGGGCATCCTTCCATTTCCATTGTCGGTTAATTGGAATAGGAATAAAATATTGGTATCCTGCCGTTCTCTCTCGTCTGCCCGCCTGAAATTCTTCCAAGAATTGTTTCGACTCCATCTTTTCACACTCTTTAAGTTTACTTATCATTGGCCAAAGTAAACTTAAAGAAGTTTTAATTTACTTTGGCACTTCATTATATACGGCTTATGGAACATCCTCAGCTTATAAGTTTATATCATCAAGAAATGAATATTGATTTTCTTTTGTGATTTTTTCACTGCCACACGCTGCGCAAGCGCCTGCGCTACGAGATAGCCGTAGCTTTCAAGTTCGACAAGTTACGGAGAATGCGTTTGCTTTTGCGGTTCATGCCCAACGTTATTTAAAAAACTCTGTTTTTGTAGTGACAGTAGTTTTAATGTCGTTAAGAGTTTCCTTTAGCGCTTCAATAACATTGTCCCGTATATCACCGGCAACGACCAGAAACATAACATCATCCCCGACAGACAGGTCTTTGTTTTCAGCGATTTCAATCAGTATTTCTATAATGCCTTTTCTTTTTTTATTTTCTTTTATCACATTACGCAGTTTTTCATGATCTACCGCAATTCTAAGCCCTGATACTTGACGGCCATCACGCGATGTGCCGCGCACGACTCCGTTATGGCAAAGGATCATCCCCACCTTGTCATAATCAGGGTGCTTTTTTACAGCATCGATAAGATTGTTTAGATTCATAGCCACCTCTTAGAGACCTTTGCAAAAGCCCCCTTTTGCCCAATTACTGCGTCAGGCTCAAATTTTAAGCCTCGAAATACTCAATGTATTCCTACGTTTAAAATTTTCGCCTTCCTTGAACTTGAGCAAAATTGAACATTTTTCAAAGGTCTCTCTTATGTAAAATTTTTTTGGACGATTTCTTCTGCTTTAGCCAGATCGTCAGGAGTATTAATGTTAAAAAATGATAATAAATCAGGATCATTTTCTCGCAGCAAATTTTCCGGAAGTTTTTTTACGCGAACCTTTTTAAAAAACCGTCTGACTTGAAGCTCCTTCCGGGTTAATTGCCTTTCAACGTGTTTCAGGCATTGTTTTGAATAGACAGCGCAAAGAGGCTGAATCCCTTCCGATGTTTCAGGTAAAACAATGTCGACATCCGGCTCGATGCTGTTTACGATAGTCTCGGCCATCTCTATTTTTAGAAACGGGGTATCACATGCTATAAAAAAGGAATAAGGATTGGTTGAATAAAACAGGCCTGCATGTATTCCTGTCAAGGAGCTTCTGATCGGAAAAAGGTCTCTAACTATATTCAAATCCCATTCTAAATATTGAATCGGATCATTGGTAACCAGAATAATTTCTGCAAACAGTTTGTTAAAAACTTCATATATATGATCCAGTATGCGCTTTCCGCCAATAGAGATAAAAGCCTTGTTTTGTCCTGAAAAGCGTGTATTTTGTCCGCCGGCCAGTATTACACCGCTGCAAGGATACTTCATATTAAGCTCCTCACTACAAAGTCTAATGGCGTCGTAAAAAGTCACGAATTTAAGTATAGATGGCTAAGTAAAAAGTTTCATATACAAGGCGTAGTGATTTTTCAGGCTCGAAGGCATACATATAGTATGTTGAGAGTCTGAAAAATTACTGCAACGCAGTAGATGGGACTTTTTACGACGCCATCAATATTGACTTAATAAAAAATAGTATGATAAACAAAAATATCATGCAAAATCAAGGTAATTTGAACCACTAATAATTTTATTGATAAAACCGGAGAGAATCAATGAGCCAGTATGATATTATTTTGGATGCAGCAGATATAGATCGCATAATGACAAGGATCAGCCATGAAATACTTGAAAAGCACAAAGGTGTTGACGACCTTACGCTGATCGGCATTCACACACGCGGCGTTTATCTTGCAAAGCGTATTCAGTCCATAATTAATGGGATCGAAGGGGTTTCAATTCCAACAGGTGATATGGATATTACGCTGTACCGTGATGACTGGACAAGGATTAGCCATAATCCCATAGTTCAGGCCACAGATATAACATTTTCCGTAGATGGGAAGCAGATCATATTAATCGATGATGTTCTGTTTACAGGTCGCACCATAAGGGCGGCAATGGATGCAATTATAGATTTTGGAAGGCCTGACCGTATTGAGCTGGCCGTGCTTGTTGATCGGGGCCACAGGGAACTCCCGATTCAGGCAAATTATGTCGGCAAAGTTATTGAAACAAGACTTTCTGAAACGGTAAATGTTTTGCTGGCCGAATATGACGGCAAAGACCAGGTTGCTATTGAAGAGCTCTCATCCTGAGATTTGATGTGATATTATGAGCACAAGAGAACATAAAAAAAAGGCTCCAAAAAGTGTAAAGGTAAGCATAATATCGGTTTCAACCACCCGCACGATTGCGGATGATAAAAGCGGCCACTGGATAAGCAAGCGGGCAAAAAAGGAGGGGCACGAGGTGGTATTTCACAGGGTTGTTCCGGATGATACCAAAACAATAGCGCAAACCGTCATTGAAGTTATGAGCGATTATAAGCCTAATGTTATTTTGCTTACAGGCGGCACAGGCATAAGCAGCAAAGATGTTACCATTGAAGCGGTACGTCCAATGTTTGAGAAGGAGCTCACGGCATTCGGCCCTCTTTTTGCCCAGCTCAGCTTCGAAGAGATAGATTCGGCCGCCCTTTTATCCCGCGCTGCTGCCGGAGTTGTTAAAGGCACCATTATCTTTTGTATGCCGGGAAGCCTCAAAGCATGTAAACTCGCATGTAAAGCTCTTGTTTTCCCTGAACTGGGGCATCTTGTCAAACATGTCTATGAAGACATGCCCATGCCTGAAGAAATAGTTTTATAAAAAAGGGCTTCATCTGTACGTCCCCGTTTAAGGCATCCGTTAGCATAGATTACGCATTTTTCTTTCAGGGTTTTTATGGCCGCCCTGTACTGTTCTTCTGAAAGCAGGCTGCTTGCAATTATTTTGTTTAGCGCCTTAATCCGGTATTTGTCCAGTACCGGCAATCTTGAAAGCTGATCAGTATGTCCGCCGCGTTTTATGATAAGAGGAATATCTATAAGGTATACAGGATGGCTGCAGCTTATCCTGAGCCATAGATCATAGTCTTCGCATGCGGGCAGGTCTTCATCAAACAGGCCGACTTCGTCAAAGAGTTTGCGCTTGATCATTACCGCGGAAGGGCTCACCATGCACAACTTTAAGGAATGTTCAAAAATCATTCCTGATAACTTCTTGTGCCGTTTTTTTGGATTGACCCTTACATTGTTTCTAATCCATATTTCATCAGTCTGGCAAATCAGGGCATCATGATTTTCATTAAAAAAATCAACCTGTGTTGACAACTTGTTTTGCATCCAGAGATCATCTGAGTCAAGAAAAGCAATAAACCGGCCTGACGACAGAGCAATCCCCTTGTTTCTTGCAGCGCTTACCCCTTTATTATTTTGAGTGAAAGCTATAATATCATTTTTATATAAGTTAAGAATGTCCAGGGTGTTATCGCTCGAACCGTCATCTATGACAATCAATTCAAAATCTTCAAAATTTTGGGCAATGACCGAATCAATAGCCTCTTTAAGTATCCAGCCGCGGTTGAAGGTCGGGATGATTACACTTACAAGTGGATTTTCTCTTTTTTTGTTCATTTACAAAATCCGTATCATAGGCTACAAAAACTTAGCCAAGTGGTCGACGTGCAGCGCAGGCGCTTGCGCCGCGTGGTAGTTGACTGGTCAAGTGGTTGTTAAGTTCACGGTTACAGTTATCATTTATGCCTTATTAATACCAGGAACTTTTTGAACCGCAATAGCGAGCGCATTCCCCGTAGCTTGCTGCGGTGTTGGCGAGCGAATCTAAAAACGGCTAACTTCCTTACGGTCGAAGATGCCCTGTAGCTTGCTATAGGGTTCTTCAACTGCAAAGGCAATCGCAGGAAATTTATTAAATGCATGATATAAAAGAGCTTACGCTGCTTATGAAGGAGCTTGAAAACCAGTTATCAATCTGCATGCGTTGCGGGATGTGTCAGGCAGTATGCCCTGTCTTTGCGGAAACAGGCCGCGAAGCCGATGTGGCTCGCGGAAAGCTGGCGCTTCTTGACGGGCTTGCACATGAAATGTTCAAAGACCCGAAAGGTGTTTACAAGCGCCTGACCCGTTGTCTTCTTTGCGGCTCCTGTGCGGAAACCTGCCCCAGCCGGGTAAGCATTCTGGAAATCTTTATTAAAGCCCGTGTGATCATTACATCTTTTATGGGTCTCTCTTCAGCGCAAAAGCTGATATTAAGAGGTGTGTTAGCCAGCCCCGCAACCTTTAACCGTTTTTTGAAATGGTCTATATGGGTTCAGAAACTTTTTAATAAACCGGCAGACAAATTTCTTGGAACCTCTTGCGCAAGGTTTGCTTCACCTTTACTAAGAAACCGTCATTTTATTCCTCTGGCAGGCAAACCATTTCACAGATTACTGCCGGCTCAGCGCGCAGAATCCAGTCGTTCAGGCATTAAAGTGGGATTTTTTGTCGGCTGCCTTACAGACAAAATTTTCCCAGGAGTTGCTAAGGCTGTTTGCGATGTTCTGGATCATCATGGCGTTGGTCTTTTTATACCAAAAGCTCAAGGTTGCTGCGGTATTCCGGCCTTAACTTCAGGTGATACAGACAGTTTTGAGAGCCTGGTCAACTTAAATCTCGACATGTTTGACGAGCAAGGGTTTGATTATCTCATTACAGCATGCGCTACCTGTGCTTATACGATAAAAAAGCTATGGCCCATGATGTTTCGCAAAGAGAGTTCCGATTTCAAGGACAGGGTCGAAAAAATGGCGGATAAAACCATGGATATTAATCAATTCCTTGTGTCAAAGGTTGGTATTAAAACCGGAGAGATCAAAGACGATCAACCTGTTATCGTAACCTATCACGATCCTTGCCACCTTTCAAAATCTCTTGGAGTGTCGGCAGAACCCAGGACGCTCATTAAGGCCAATCCTCGATACTGTCTGCGAGAGATGCCAGAAGCAGACAGGTGTTGCGGGTCGGGCGGAAGCTTTAATCTGCAGCACTATGCTCTTTCATTTCAAATCGGAAAACGGAAACTAACAAACATCTTAAGCACCGGATGTTCTATGGTTGCCACCGGATGCCCTGCCTGCATGATTCAGCTTTCAGACATGCTTTCCAGGTCGCAAAGCAAAATTGTTGTTAAACATCCTGTAGAAATCTATGCTGAGGGATTAAACTTTACCCCATAGCGAGAGCAACAGCCCGTTATGATTTGACACCAACCGGTTGAGGCCGTAAGATAATGTTAATAATTTCAACAAGACAGAAGTAGTTATGGCAAAATCTATATCTCAAGAGACTCTTCATCAAATGGTTGCGCGCTGGGCTTCTCCTCGCGCGGAAAGTTATCGGTTTAAAATTTATAAGGATACCTCAGATTTTTTCCGTGTCGAATATGGAAGTGTGGTCGTTCTTAATGAAAAACCTTTCCTGATTCAGCATAATGCAAAGGAAGGACGTTTCGGGCTTGATGATGAGGAAAAATTTTGGGTTAAACGATCAATTGATTTAACCGATGGAAGCAGGAAGATCATAAAACTTGTTTTTCATGAAAAGTTTATGGCTACTATAGCAGGCATTCCGTTCGAGTGCTTTAGAAGTCCCAGAAAAGAGGCGCGTATTTTGAAGCTGGTGGCGGGTCATAAAAATTTCATGCATGGATATGCAGTAGAGGATGAAAAGGGAAATATTGTTAGAGTATTAGACATAATTAATGGAAAAACTATCCATGATTATGTGCAAAATTTAAATCTTGATCATAAGACCTATTTTTATGAGCTGTTTCCCGACATCTTAAATAGCTATATTGAGTGTATTAAGGCTATTAGATTTCTACACGAAAATGGTGAGAAGCACGGCGATATTCGTAGAGATCATATTTTAATTGACAGGGACAGCGGAGATTTCCGCTGGATAGATTTTGACTATAATTACAAGCAGAGAGAGAATATATATGCTTATGATCTCTTTGGGCTGGGTAATGTTTTAATATTTTTGACGGGAATGGGCGACCTAATGATGACTGACCTTACGAATCAAAACCATCCTGTTTTAAGTTCGCTGACAGATGATGATGTTAATATTGTTTTTCACAATCGTGTGGCAAATTTAAAAAAGGTTTATCCCTATATACCTGAAACCCTTAACAGGGTGCTCCTGCATTTTTCGCGAGGCGCCAACTGGTTTTATGATAACACCAGTCAGTTGCTGGAGGATTTACTACTAATACATTAGCACTTGCAAGGAGGAAAAGAGCATGAATAAAGAGCATACTTTTAATAAGAATATTCTTATTGCAGTTGATGAGTCAGAGAATGCCCGTCGTGCGGTTTTATATGTGGCTCAACTTCTGGAAGGCGCAGAGGGCTTCAGTGTTACTATTTTGCATGTAATTAATGAACCGGAAGAAGATTACTTTCCTACAACTGATGAAAAGGAGAAATGGCTCAACCAGTATAAAAAGAAAGTTGATAAAATGCTTGAAGACTACCGTCAGATATTGATACAGTATGGTTTTGATCGGAGCGTGGTTTCGGTTCGCTCTACCTTGCGTTACTGTCCATCCATGGCACAATGTATTCTGGAAGAAAGAGATGAGACAGAATACAGCACCGTGGTCGTTGGAAGACAAGGGCTTTCACGAAGCGAGGAATTCCTCTTCGGCAGTGTATCCAGCAAGATTGTTAACTATGCGCGTAATTGTACAGTCTGGGTGGTTGAATAGAAGCATTTGCATAAGCCTCGTGCCATCCTTCCGGTACCGGCATCTTATCCTGCCTGAAAGAGTAACGGCGCCAGTCAAACCACGTAAGCGAATCTTCTGCTGGATATCAGTTGGATTTGTAAAGAAAAGCAACCTTGCAATTAATATAACAACTTCGGATTAAAGGGGTCAAACGTAGATTTGACCATTTGCGCTCAATTATGTAGCGAACTCCACCAGCGTGTGTTCTTCGCCGGCCAGCTCTTTGTCGATTATCTTGGAGATCTTGTTCCAATCTCCTTTTGCCAGGCCGGCACCGATCCTTGGATACCCAATTCTCTTCCCGGAGAACTTAGCTTTCACGTGGCGCATGACCGACCTGATGGCATTGTAATCAGCTAAAATTCCCGGGCCTTTCCAATGATATTGAGTATAGCCGTTGACTATTGTTATCTCGTGATCACTTCGAGACACAGTTGCGTACGAAATGGTTCCCAACTTGTCTGGAGAGCCTTTCTCAGTCTTCAAATCCGCATCGCAGGCTTCCGGAAATGTATCTCTGATAGCTTTGGCTATACCCGCACCCATCGCACAGTAACAATTGCAACCGTGAATGATTATATCGAACTCTTTGTCTATCGCCAGCTTCACTAAGTCGCCCTGTATTACTCTCATTTGTGGCTCCTGTTAATATTTTGATATACTAATAAAAGTATTAGCCCAAGGCAAGTCAAAGACCCCGTCATGCTTTTGTTTCTTGACAGAATTTGCGTATTTTGCTAATTAACACAAAATTTATTGGAAACAAAGCAATGTGGTGAAGTTAATATTAATTTTGTAATTTTTGGAGGTTTGATATGGCAGTTTATATTTTTGGGCATAAAAATCCTGACAGCGATTCCGTGTGTGCCGCTATCGCTCTGGCTGATCTTAAAACCAAGCTTGGTGTGGAGTCCGTAGCTGCGGTACAGGGGGAGCTCAACCCTGAGTCAAAGTTTGTTCTGGAAAAATTCGGTGTTAACGCTCCTGAGCTGTTGAGCAGTGGCGCCGGCAAGCAGGTTATCCTTGTTGACCATTCCGACCTTACTCAGAGTCTGGACGATTTGAGCGAAGCCGAAATTCTGGGAATCGTGGACCATCACAAACTGGGCGATGTAACTACCCCCAATCCATTAGAAGCCTGGATCTGGCCGGTCGGTTGCAGTTGTACAATCCTTCAGGCCATGTACGATTTCTTTGGAGTTGAAATTCCAAAAGATATCGCAGGGATCATGCTTTGCGCAATCTTGAGCGATACCGTTATCTTCAAATCGGTTACGTGTACGGATAAGGATAAAGAGGCATGCGAGGCCCTGGCAAAGATTGCCGGTGAGTCTGATTTAAAAGCTCTTGGCATGGAGATGTTCAAGGTAAAATCTGCTATTGAAGGCACTCCTGCCAGAGAATTGGTATTACGCGATTATAAAGACTTTGATATGAGCGGAAATAAGGTAGGGATTGGTCAGCTTGAAGTTGTTGATCTGTCTCTTCTGGATAGTGTTAAACCGGCTCTGGTTGAAGATATCAAGGCCCTTAAAGAAGAAGGCGGCAGACACTCTGTTTTCCTGATGTTGACCGATATCATAAAAGAAGGCACTGAAATGCTGATTGCCTCTGATGATCCTTCTGTAGTGGAAAAGGCATTTGGCGCAGCTCCTGCTGGAGGAAAAGTCTGGCTGGACGGCGTTATGAGCCGCAAAAAACAGGTTGTTCCCAATCTTGAAAAAGCCTTTGCCGGTTAAATGATTAAATAATTACAAAAAAAGCCCTGCATCGCTTTACTTTAGCATGCAGGGCTTTTTTTATGTTTTATGGTTTTTTCTTATAGCCAACATACAATACTGCAATTCCAAGCGCCAGTTTTTTCCATCTGACATCTTGAAACCCTGCCTTACGCATTGTTGCGGCAAATGAATAAGGATCTGGAAAATTTTCAACAGAACAGGGAAGGTATTGATATGCCTTTAGATTTTTTGAAAACAACTGTCCTATAACAGGCAGAATTTTCCTAAAATAAAAATGGTAAAAGGCCGGCAGCAATCCTTTTTTAGGAAAGGCCAATTCAAGTACAAGAATCATTCCGTTGCTGGTTAACGTTCTATAAAAAACCTGTAAAGCTGATAACTTGTCAACAATGTTCCTGATGCCGAAAGCAATTGTAAGAGCGTCAAAGGTTTCCGCCTTAAACGGAAGATTCAATGCGTTTCCGGAAAGCAGATGAATGTTTGAGCCGGCATGCATAGATCTTGTTTTATCCCTGGCAAGCATGAGCATGGATGTTGAAAAGTCGATACCGCAAACTTTTACAGATGACCCTTTTTGCCGGATTATTTCAATGGCAACATCGCCGGTTCCACAGGCCACATCCAGCAATAGCCCGTCGGCAGGAACCTTTAGCTCAGACACCATCATCTTTCTCCAGTAAACATCCTGCCTGCAGCTTAAAAGACGGTTTAACAGATCATACCTTGGCGCTATTTGCTCAAACATCTTCCTTACAAAGGGAAGCTCTACATTCTTCATTGACAACCATGCCTTGTGTATTATGTTTTTTAAATTAAGTGTAGCTATAAACTTTCAGATAATTCATTTCACAAGGCTAGAGGGAGGACTTCGAGTAAGGCGTACATATGTTAGTACGTCGTCGAGAAGTCCGACCGATAACGCAGTGAAATTATTTATCTGAAAGTTTATATCATATCAAAAAAGCCGTGACAACATGAGAGCCGTAACAATATCAGGAAGCTAAATGACCGCTAAACGTGATTACTATGAAATTCTTGGCATAAACCACAATGCCTCTGAAGATGAAATAAAAACCGCCTACCGCAAACAGGCCCTTAAATACCATCCTGACAGAAACCCCGGCGACAAAACAGCGGAAGAAAGTTTCAAAGAGGCTGCCGAAGCTTATGAGGTGCTTCATGACCCCCAGAAGCGCAACATTTATGATCAGTATGGACACCAGGGTATTGAAGGAACCGGTTTTTCAGGTTTTGGCGGTTTTGATGATATTTTTTCAAGCTTTGGAGACATTTTTGAGGATTTTTTTGGATTCAGAACAACAACAGGTTCCAGGACAAGGGTGCAGAGAGGAGCGGATCTTCGTTATAATTTAAACTTAAACTTCATGGAAGCGGCCTTTGGAACAGATACGAAAATAAATATTGAAAAAATGGAGGTCTGCTCTACATGTAACGGCAATGCCTGCAAGCCGGGCACACAGCCGGAAAACTGCAGACGCTGTGGCGGCACCGGCCAGATCTCCAGGTCTCAAGGTTTTTTTACGGTAAGGACTACCTGCCCGACATGCCGCGGCCAGGGTCAGTCCATACCTCATCCATGCTCTCATTGTAATGGGACAGGGCAGGTGATGGTCAGCAAAAAGGTTTCTGTTAAAATGCCGGCGGGTGTAGATTCAGGTTCCAGGCTTCGTTTGACAGGTGAAGGAGAGGCAGGGCTTTATGGTGGTCCTCCAGGAGATCTTTATGTTTTTATTACTGTAGAACCCCATGAATTCTTCGAGCGCAGCAATACGGATGTTATATGCCGTGTGCCGATATCATTTACACAGGCCGCTCTTGGCGATAAAATAATGGTGCCCACATTAAACAATGAAAAAAAGCTTGTAATTCCCAAAGGCACACAGCCTGGAGATGTATTGCGTTTCTCGGGGCTGGGCATACCCTCTCTCAGAAATGGCAGCCGCGGCGACCAGATAATGCAAATTATTATTAGCACACCCACCAATCTTTCCGGGAAACAGGAAGAGCTTCTCAAGGAGTTTGCGAAACTCGAATCAAGCAAGCTGTCAACAAAATTAAAAAATATGTTCAAAGGCGCTCACACAACAGCTTCCGGATAAATAAAAAGGTATTTTATAAAATGTTTGAGTTAAAGGTTATCACCCATTTTGCAGCAGCCCACCGGCTCAAGATGGTGGCAAAAAAATGTGAGAATATGCATGGTCACAACTGGAAGATTGAGGTTTGTGTAAGAAGTAAAAAATTAAACAACGCCGGAGTTATAATTGATTTCGGAGAAATAAAGAAGTGTGTTGCCGAAATTACCGCAAAACTTGACCACTGTGTCCTCAATGAACTTGATTGTTTTCGCAATAAGAATCCGTCATCTGAAAATATCGCATTTTATATTGCAGGGGAACTGCAAGCAGTAATAGAAAACGATGACATAAAGATTACAAGTGTGACAGCATGGGAATCAGAGGATGCGTGCGCAACTTACAAGCTCATCCCTTGAAATGATTGCAGAAACATCCGGCACCTGTTTGCGGATATTTTCAAGACCTCCTTCCTGGCGATCAACCAGTATTACAGCCTTAACCACCTCCAGGCCTTCAGCCCTTGCCCGCTCAATTGCCTTGATCGTCGAGCCCCCGGTTGTAGCCACATCATCTATTATCACGACCCTGTCGCCGGGTTTTACATCCCCTTCGATCCACCTGACAATTCCGTGATCTTTCATGGTCTTGCGTATTGAAAAGGCATTTATAGGTTTTTGATTTAATTCAGAGGCAAAAGCGGTCGCGACGGCAATAGGATCTGCGCCGAATGTAAGCCCGCCGATTGCCGCAACATTCAGATCTTTAATCGCATCAAACACAAGGTGACCGATTAAAAACATGCCTCTTGGGCTCAGGGTAGTTGGTTTGCAATTAACATAAAAACAACTCATGTTGCCTGAAACGAGCTTAAAGGTCGGTTTGTCGCTATATTTAAAAGATTTTCGACAAAGCATTTCAACGAGTTCCTGTTTCATGGCCTGTATCCTCATTTTTCAAGTAATTGTTGATTTTGGGGCAATTATAAGATAAAAAAACCTCCACTGAACTGG
This sequence comes from Candidatus Desulfaltia bathyphila, assembly GCA_014381545.1. Lineage (GTDB taxonomy): Bacteria > Desulfobacterota > Desulfobacteria > Desulfobacterales > ETH-SRB1 > Desulfaltia > Desulfaltia bathyphila. The sequence continues at coordinate 84,097 of JACNLL010000056.1, read as the reverse complement.
AAGAAGCCTGTTTATGGGATTCAGTGGAGGCTTTGAGTAAGGAAAACTGGAAACAGCACTCCCTAACCTTAAAAAATATAATATCATAGAAAATTAATTTTGGTCAATCTAAAAAAAAGAGATAGGTTATAAATTGTATTTTAACGAGTTTTGCCATAACTGTTTAATTCTTTTTGTAATTATTGGGCATTTTCTGGTTTTCCCCTGCCTTGCCGAAGCTAATGAAGCCGAAGAGGTCTTTACTCTTGAACAAACAATCAGGCAGGCAATAAAGGCCAATCTCGGGCTTAAGTCCTCCAGAGAGGATACAAATGCCGCAGCTTCCGCTAAACTGAAACAACGAACCAATTTTCTTCCAACCCTGGGCGCAACCTATAAATACAAGCGTAACTATGAAGAGCGAACCACGGCGGTCCATGGCACGGCGGTTCCAAAAAACAAGTATACCCTTACAGGCACATTCACCCAGCCTGTATTTACAGGGTTTTCCCTTATTAACAAATATAAGATTGCGGCCCTTGATCTTGACCTTGCGCGGCTTAATGAAAAGACTGCCCGCCAGGCGGTTGTTTTTGAAGCAAATAAAGTATATTTTACTCTATTAAAGGCGCAAAAGCTGGCGGCAATTGCAAGAGAAGCGGTTGCGCAGATTTCAGCTCACAAGGATGTGGCAAAAAATTTCTATGAGGTCGGGATGACCCCGTTAAACGATTTGTTGAAAGCTCAGGTTGAACTGGCCAATGCCAGGCAGGATCTTATCGTTGCTCAAAACAACCTGGAAACAGCAAAATCGAATTTTAATATTTTGTTGCGCAGGCAAATTAATGCCCCTGTCGAACTCAAGGATATTATTGATTATTGTTTTTTTGAAAAGAAAATCGATTTTTGCTTTAATATGGCTGAAAAAAACCGTCTGGAAATAAAAGCGGCCGAACTGCAGGTTGAAATTGCACAAAAAGAGTTAAAGCTTGGGAAAACAGACTATTATCCATCAATAACATTGGAAGGTAATTATTATAAAGTTGGGACCGATTTTGATGCTGATGGTGGAGATGGGATAAGTGATCCTGATAGTTGGGATATAACAGCCACAGCTTCATGGAATTTCTGGGAATGGGGCAAAACCAGATACGGCGTAAAGGAAAAACTAAGCGCTTTTGCACAGGCTCGATATCAACTTGCCGAGATCATTGACAATATTCATCTCGAAGTAAAACAGGCACATCTTAACACCAAAGAATCCGAACAAAATATTATGGCTGTAAAAAAAGCCATTGAACAGGCCAAAGAAAACTTCAGAATCAGCGAAGAACGCTATAAAGAACAGATGGACACTTCAACAGATGTTCTGGATGCACAAACACTTCTTTCCAGGACTATGACTAATTATTACAATGCGTTATATGATTTCAAAATATCAAAAGCCTATCTGTATTGGGCAATGGGCCGGGCGGAAGAGGTTGAGACTGGCTTAGAATGATCGACAAAAACGACAAAAGTGCAATAATTCGAATGTTCCATGTCCACAAGAATTACGGCTCAAAAAAGGCTTTAATCAATATAAACCTCGATGTATCCAAAAATGAATTCCTTTTTATCACCGGTCCCAGCGGGGCAGGCAAATCCACTCTGCTGAAGCTCCTTTATCTTGGAGAACCTGTATCAGAGGGGCAGATATTAATCGACGGAATGAATCTTTCCAGAATTTCGCGCAAACGGATTCCGCTTTTAAGGCGAAAGTTAGGGATAATATTCCAGGATTACAAACTGATACCCACGAAAACCGTATTTGATAATGTTGCTTTAGTGCTTGAGGCAATGGGTAAAAAAAGGCGGTTTGTCCAGAAAAAAGTAAACAGCGTGCTGAGAATGGTAGGAATGGAAAAGAGGTTTAATGCCCTGCCTCAAAGCCTGTCAGGCGGAGAACAGCAAAGAATCGCAGTGGCCAGAGCGGTTGTAGGGATGCCTAAGATAATCTTAGCCGATGAACCAACCGGCAGCCTTGACCCAGAATCGGCCGGCACTGTTTTTGATCTTCTTAAAGGGTTCCACGCGCGAGGAGGCACACTCCTTGTTGCAACCCACGACCAGGAATTGATACGCAAAACAGGTTGCAGGGCAATCCATCTTAAAGAGGGACGTCAAATTAAATGAAGAATAGGACTTATTTCGCTTTGCTCACAATTGGAATAATGAAAAAAACTCTTTAATTTCATTAAGTTGTAGAATTTCCGAGACGTTTATGATTCTCTTTTTTAAAAGGGCCATTCAGGATATCCGAACCAACAAATTTCTGAATGCAGTCACAATTATTACAATATTTCTGTCAATACTTATAGTCAGTACTATTGTTCTTTTTTTTCTCAATGCAAACGACTATATGAGTTCCTGGAAAAAGGGAATAAGAATAATAGCATACCTCAAACCGGATATAGTTGAACCGCAAAAGCGAGCGCATTCCCCGCTGCTTGCGGCGGGGTTAGCAAGCGAATCCAAAAATAGCAAACTTCCTTACGGTCGAAGATTCCCTGCCGCAAGCAGCGGGGAGCTTCAACCAAACCTTGTTGATATAAAAAACAGAATTCAGGGGCTCTATGGGGTCGCCGAGGCCAGGTTCATATCAAAAGAGGAAGCTATGAAGCGACTTAGAGAGCAGATGAAACGGCAATCTTCCCTTCTTGATGGACTCAAGGAGAACCCACTTCCCGATGCCTTTGAAATCCGTCTTACAGGGCAGTTTCCAAACAGTGAAAGGATTGAAAATCTGGCGGTTCAGATTGAATCACTTCCTGAAATAGATGATGTTGAATATGGCCGTAGATGGATCGGACGATTTGTTAAGCTCTTTGATCTGTTCAGATTAACAGGGTATGCTATGAGCGGTATTTTCTTCATAGCCGCTGTCTTTATCGTAGCCAACACTATCAGACTTGTAATCTATTCAAGGCGTGAAGAGATTGAAATAATGCGTCTGGTTGGAGCTACCGACCGATTTATCAAGACCCCTTTTTACATTGAAGCCATTATCCAGAGTGCACTTGGAGGAATCATCGGGCTTGCTGCATTATTTGCCGTTTATATATATATATCAACCAATGTTGAACAGGGCCTATCTTCCGATTTGTTACACGTCAGGTTTCTTTCGCTCAGGCAGTCCAGCACAATAATATTGTGCAGCATGCTTGTTGGATGGTTAGGGTGTTTTATTTCTCTGAGACAATTTTTAAAAGAATAGGCTGCGTGAAAAATTCTCATTTTATATCGCTTGGTTTTATAATTTTTATTGCAGCCGGTATTGTTGTGCTTTTACATTCTGCTGTGGCTGTCGGTTTTCAATCAAATGAAACAGGGATTGTAACCGCGTCAAGGCTTAATGTACGACCGGAACCGGGAACCAATAAGCCTCCAATAAAGATACTCAAAAAAGGGGCAAAGGTTACAATTTTAGCGCGCCGCAATAAGTGGCTTAAAATCCGGCATGATGGTCAGATCGGTTATGTTAGATATCGGAAGAGTTATATTCGGATTGTTTACGACAAAGCAGTCGAAAACCTGAGCGATGTTGAAGCTAAAATCAAAACAGCCAGACAAAAGACAAAAGATATCAGCCGCAAACTGGAAAAACAAGGAGCCGAAGTTCAGACCTTTGCCGAAAAGGAGGTTGCTATTATTGACAGTTTAAATAAGGCAGACCTTGCTCTAAACATTGCCAGAAAGCGTGTTTCAGTCTTGAGGTCCGAACTCGCCTCACTTGAAACAGACATTCAGGAAGCAACTCATGCATTCAATGACCTCCGAAAAAGGATTAAAACAAGCGAAGATTATGCATCCAATCGCTTGATCGCCGTCTATAAACTAAACCTGATTGGTAAAATGAACATTCTTGCCTCTGCTGAATCGATCAACGATTTTTTTCAACGTAAAATCACCATGGAACATATTCTTGCTCATGACGAAAAGATCTGGGGAAAACTTGTAAAAAACAAGGATAGGTTACAACGGCTGTTAGACAAAATGAATACTCAAAAAACAAAAAAGATTTTGCTTGAAACAGACTTAAACAAACGAATTGACATAATGTCTAATGAAAATGAAAAACGCTCGAAACTTCTTGTTGATATACAAAGCAAAAAAAGGCTTGGATTAGCTGCCATTGAAGCATTAAAACAGACGGCAGCCGCTCTGGATCGGATAATTCAATCCTTGGGCCAATCCTTGAGCCAGATGCCTAACAAGGTTAAAAACATATCACATGGAGCTTTTAGCTCCTTTAAGGGGTTGCTTAAAATGCCTGTAAAGGGTAAAATAATATGTTTTTTTGGCCGACATACAAACAGCCAAAGCAAAACAGTAAATTTCAAAACAGGTATTGATATTAAAGCCGACAGAGGCGAACCCGTATATTCGGTATATGATGGACAGATACTTTACTCCAGATGGTTTAAAGGTTATGGGAACATGATTATCATAGATCATGGAGATCATTTCTGCACGGTCTATGCACATGCTGAAGAGCTCTTTAAGGCAAAGGGTGATTATGTTGAGGCGGGTGAAGTTATTGCCACGGTTGGCGATACAGGTTCAATGATCGGCCCGAAACTCTATTTTGAGCTTCGCCATCACGGAAAACCGGTTAACCCGCTTGAGTGGCTTAAAAGTTGATGGCGTCGTAAAAGTTAAGGAGCAATTATATGACAATAAAGAAAAAACAAAACATTAAACTTTGGTTCGTGATCATAATCGCCTTAATATTCTGGTCGATCGGGACCGGATTTCACCACGATCTTTCAGCGAGCAGCGATGAGACATACAAAGGGCTTAAACTGTTTTCCGATGTCATCGAGCTGGTTGAAAAAAACTATGTTGATGAGGTTGACACAAAAGAATTAATTCAAAAGGCTGTTCAGGGACTAGTAAGCAGCCTTGACCCTCATTCTGCATTGCTCCCGCCTGAAGCCTTTGAAGAATTGCAGATCGGCACCCATGGTGAATTCGGTGGCATCGGCATAGTTATAACCATGCAACAAGGTGTTATTACTGTAATATCCCCCATTGAAGGAACCCCTGCTTACAAGGCCGGAATAAAGGCTGGAGATAAGATTATCAAGGTAGATGGGGAGTTAACCGAGGATATGATGCTGTGGGAAGCTGTTAAGAAGATGAGAGGTCCGAAAGGAGAGCCGGTAGTTATAACAATAATAAGGAAGGGAGTATTAAAACCGATAGAGTTCAAGCTGGTTCGTGATATAATTTCAATTATAAGCGTAAAATCGCTTGTTTTGCAGCCCGGATACGGATACATCTGGATTACCAATTTCCAGGATAACACAACTAACGACCTTAAACAGACTTTAGAAAAGCTTGAATCCGGTGATGTCCCCTTAAAAGGGCTTGTTCTTGATCTTCGAGACAATCCAGGCGGACTTCTTAACCAGTCAATTTTGGTAACAGATCTGTTTCTTGAAAAGGGTAAAATCGTATCCATCAAAGGACGGCTGAAAGAACATACAAAAATTTTCAGAGCTCATCCAAACGAGGTAAAACGGGACTATCCTATTGTTGTGCTGATTAACGGAGGAAGCGCCAGTGCATCCGAAATTGTGGCCGGCGCGCTTCAGGATCATAAAAAAGCCATTATCATCGGGACTACCTCTTTCGGCAAAGGATCTGTTCAAACAGTAGAAGCTTTAAGGGACGGATATGGGCTTAAATTTACAATCGCCAGATATTATACCCCGAGCGGAAGATCTATTCAGGCCCAGGGCATTATACCTGATATACAGGTAAAACAAAGAGTTATAGACAGGGAAGAGGCTGATGAGGGGCTGATGAAGGAAAAGGATTTAAAAAATCATCTTGAAGCAGAGCCGGATGCAAAAAAAGATGCCGGTGAAAAAGAGGATACCAGGAACAAACACAGGCATCCTAAGGTAAAATCCATGCATGAATCCCTTACGCTTGAAGGACTGCTTGAAGACAATCAGGTTATGCGCGCTCTTGATATCCTTAGAAGTTATGACATTTTAAGTGGTTAAATGACTATAAAAAGAAAGAAAACAAAACAAAAAAAAATTTTTTCCAGCAAGGATAAAGCTAAAAAAACGTATTTAAAAAAGGCAATTGCAGGGCTGTCTTTGTTGGTGTTGTTAGTAGTTGTCGCCGGGTTTCTGGCGCATCACTTATTGTTGCGAACGCAACCTGCGCAGCCGGCCAAAAAAAAGCAGACCTTTAAAATACCTGTCTTTGAAATATATCCCAAAGAGGACAAGGTGTTACGCAAACCGGATTATAAACCAAAGCCTGTGCCAAAAGCTTTGCCAAAAGTGGCAATTATTATAGATGATATTGGATATGAACGAAGGGTTGCTGAAAAATTTTTAACCCTTGATGCCGTGCTTACCTTTTCCGTGTTTCCGCACAGCCCTTTCCAGCAAAGAATTATCAGGAAAGCCCATGCAAAAGGGTTTGAAATTATGCTTCATCTGCCAATGGAGCCTAATGAATATCCTGAAGTTGACCCGGGATCTGACGCTTTGCTTACATCTATGTCTCCTGATGAACTTATCGATCAGCTCAATAAAAACCTTGATGCCGTTCCTTTAATTAAAGGGGTCAACAACCATATGGGTTCAAAAATGACAACCGAATCCACCCAAATGTATCAAATCTTTTCCGTGCTGAAAAAAAGGGGACTTTTTTTTATTGATAGTCTCACAACGTCTGAAAGCCTTTGCAAACCGTCGGCTCGTCTGCTTCAGATTCCTTTTGCTCAACGGGATGTTTTTCTTGATCATGTGCAGGAGCCTGACTTTATTCGCCGGCAAATAAAAGAATTGCTTCGCATTGCCGAAATTCATGGCACAGCCATAGGGATTGCGCATCCGCATGAAGTAACATATAAGGTTTTTCTTGAAGAACTCCCTGAACTTCAAAAAAAGGTACGCCTTGTTCCCGCCTCAAGTATAGTAGAGATCATCGGTTAAATACGACAATACCAATCACCTGCATAAGGATTAAATAATGAAAATAGGGATTATCGGTTTTCCCGGATCAGGGAAAACAACTATATTTGAATCATTAACCCACAATATAATGGGGAATAAAAGGGGAACCCATATAGGCACAATCAAGGTGCCTGATAAACGGGTCGACATATTAAGCGATATGTATAAACCCAAAAAGACTATTTATGCCCAGATTGCATACTTTTTGCCAGGCTTTCAAGGACACGGCAAAGAACCGGCAAAAGATTATAATATCTGGAATGAAGTAAGAGATTGTGATGCTTTGATACATGTGGTGCGGAATTTCGGCGGATACGGTTTTGAACACCCTGATCTATATAACGATTTTTTCAATTTCGAGCAGGAAATGATTCTTGCCGATCTTGTTGTTGTGGAAAAGCGTCTTGAACGGATTGAATTAGAAAAACAGAGGCACAGAAAAATCGACCAGGAGGAGCTTGCTCTTTTAACTGAATGCCGAAAAAATCTCGAGAATGAAATCCCTCTTAGAAAAAATCCGGATTTTGCTTTTGCGCCTGCTCTTAAAGGATTTGCCTTTGTTTCAGCCAAACCCATGCTTGTTCTCTTTAATAACGAAGACGATGATGACAGCCTGCCTGATCTGAAAGATATAAGCTTTAAGGAGAGTTGCATGATAATAAGGGGCAAATTAGAACAGGAGCTTGCCCAGATGTCTGACGAAGAGGCAGAAGATTTTCTTTCAGAATTTAACATCACGGCATCTGCCATGGACAGGGTGATCAGCCAGTCATACGAACTCCAGGGCCTTATATCCTTTTTTACAGTTGGTGAAGATGAGGTAAGAGCATGGACAATAAAGAAAGCAACTTTTGCCCTTGATGCCGCAGGCGTTATCCATACAGACATAAAAAAAGGATTCATACGCGCAGAGGTGGTTTCGTATGAGGATTTGATAAATGCCGGCACATATCATGAAGCAAGAAAAAGTGGGAAAGTAAGACTTGAGAGCAAAACCTACGAGGTGCAGGATGGGGATATAATTAACTTTCGCTTTAATGTTTGATGTGCAATACAGAAAAATTGACACAAAAGTGTTATCTATGCTTTAAGTAAAAAATTCGTAATATTTTAATTTTTTGAAAATACTACCGCTTTAGCTATAATTAAATTTTATACTGGAAAAACTCGTAGATAACGGCTCGTAACGAAAGAACCTGCCAGAGCTATTAATAAAGGTTTTTGTTTCAAGAAAATGTTTCATTCTTAAATCAAATTGCTTATGGTTCTTTCATAACGATCCATAATCTACTCAAACAGTTTCCAATATAAAATTTAATCATACCTGAAGCTCGTTTGAAATTGATTTGTTTCAATGGGCTAAATTGATACAAAAATCCTTTTTTGGGATTTACCGGGTCTGATTAAACAAAGCTGCGATCTGAACATGTAGAAAGAGGAGTTATCTGTCATGGGTGGTTTATTTGGAAGTGTTTCAAAAGAAGATTGTGTCAATGATCTGTTTTACGGAACCGATTATCATTCTCATCTCGGCACAAAACGAGGTGGCATGGCTGTTAAAAATTCTAAAGGATTTACAAGGTCTATCCATAACATTGAAAATGACTATTTCCGGTCCAAGTTTGAGTCTGATCTTCCGGCATTAAAGGGAGACAAGGGTATCGGAGTTATCAGTGACTACGATTCCCAGCCGCTTATTATTGGTTCCCATTTGGGAACATTCGCAATTGTTACGGTTGGCAGAATAAATAATATTGAGGAGCTGGTCAGAAAAGAATTTGCAAAAAAAATGCATTTTTCCGAGACCAGCGGCGGTATGACAAACCCGACGGAACTGGCGGCAATGTTAATTTGTGAAAAAGGATCCTTTGAAGAGGGAATTGAAAATGCCCAGAAACTCATTCAAGGCTCATGTTCAATGCTTTTGCTTACGGAAAACGGGATTTTTGCCGCAAGGGACAAGTTAGGGAGAACGCCTGTTGCTATTGGAAAGAAAGAAGGCGCCTATGCAGCATCCTCAGAAACATGCGCATTTCCCAACCTTGGATATGATATTGAGAAACATCTTGGGCCGGGCGAAATTGTTTTCCTGACGCCGGATGGATGTGAGCAGAAAAAAAAGCCCAACAACAAGATGCAAGTATGCACTTTCCTGTGGGTTTATTACGGTTATCCGGCCTCTGATTACGAGGGAATCAACGTAGAGTCGGTCAGATACAGGTGTGGATACTCCCTTGCAAAAAATGACAAAACAAAAGTAGATTTTGCCGCAGGGGTGCCGGACTCGGGAATCGCTCACGCAATTGGCTATGCAAATGGAAGAAAAATCCCGTATAAACGCCCATTTGTTAAATACACACCGACCTGGCCCAGAAGCTTTATGCCGCAAAATCAACACAGAAGAGATATTGTCGCAAAAATGAAGCTGATTCCCGTTAAATCTATGATAAAGGGTAAAAAAATTCTTTTTTGTGAAGATTCAATTGTAAGGGGCACTCAGTTGCAGGATAATGTTCAAATGTTATTTGATTACGGCGCGCTGGAGGTTCACATGCGCCCGGCCTGCCCGACTTTAATTTATCCCTGTGATTTCCTCAACTTTTCAATATCGCGATCGACACTTAATCTTGCCGGCCGAAAAGCGATTAAAGAACTTGAAGGAAGTGATGATAAGTTTCTGAATGAATATGCTTTGGCTGGATCAGAACGAAACATGGCAATGATAGACACAATAAGAAAAGGATTAAAGCTTACCTCATTACAATTTCAAAAACTGGAAGACCTTGTGAATGCCGTTGGTCTGCCAAAAAATAAATTATGCACCCATTGCTGGGATGGATCCAGTTATTTTAAATAAATTTTCATAAAAAGGAGTTTTGATGCCAAAACGGGACGACATAAAAAAGGTGCTTATCATCGGTTCAGGCCCTATCATCATTGGCCAGGCATGTGAATTCGATTATTCCGGCACTCAGGCCTGCAAAGCTCTGCGTTCTCTTGGTTATGAAATCGTTCTGGTGAACTCTAATCCTGCAACAATCATGACTGACCCGGGAACGGCTGATGTTACATATATCGAACCCCTTAACCTTAAAGTATTAACAGAGATTATCAAAGAGGAACGGCCGGATGCCCTGCTGCCGAATTTAGGGGGTCAATCCGCCCTGAATTTATCATCTGAACTGGCGCAGGCAGGCGTTCTGGATGAATACAATGTAAAGGTCATCGGTGTAACTGTCGATGCTATTAAGCGGGGAGAAGATCGCACGGCCTTCAAAGAAACCATGGAGCGGCTCGGCATTGAAATGCCGGAGAGCCAAACGGTAAACAACGTTGAAGATGCTGAAAAAGTCGCCGCTGAACTGGGTTACCCTGTTGTGATTCGTCCGGCCTATACAATGGGCGGCACCGGCGGCGGTCTGGTGTATAATGTTGAAGAGCTTCGCATTATTGCTGCGCGGGGTTTATCTGAAAGCATTGTAAATCAGGTTCTGGTTGAAGAATCAGTCCTGGGATGGGAAGAGCTTGAATTAGAGGTCGTGCGGGACGCCAAAAATCAGATGGTTACTGTTTGCTTTATCGAAAATGTCGATGCCATGGGTGTTCACACCGGCGATTCATTTTGCACTGCGCCGATGATGACCATTGATTCCAAGCTGCAAAAGCGTCTTGAAAAACATTCTTATGATATTGTCGAAGCGATTGAAGTTATCGGCGGCACAAATATTCAATTCGCATATGATCCCAGGACAGACAGGGTTGTTGTTATCGAGATTAATCCGAGAACTTCCAGGTCGTCCGCACTGGCATCCAAGGCAACCGGTTTTCCGATTGCCTTTATTTCCGCCATGCTGGCCGGAGGTTTGACCCTGGATGAAATCCCCTACTGGCGTGATGGCACCCTTGAGAAATATATCCCTTCCGGCGATTATGTGGTAGTGAAATTCGCCAGATGGGCTTTTGAAAAATTCGAGGGTGTTGAGGATAAGCTTGGAACCCAGATGCGCGCTGTTGGCGAAGCCATGAGCATCGGGAAAAACTACAAGGAGGCGTTTCAAAAAGCAATCCGATCCCTTGAGATAAATCGTTACGGTCTCGGTTTTGCCAAGGACTTCAACGAAAAGTCTCTAACTGAATTAATGAATATGCTGGTTATCCCCACAAGCGAACGCCAGTTTATTATGTACGAGGCTTTGCGCAAGGGAGCCGACATCCAGGATCTTTATGAGCTTACCCATATTAAACCCTGGTTTATTAAACAGATGAAGGAACTTGTGGATCTTGAAGAAGAGATTCTAACATACAACGGGAAGACGATTCCGGATGGTCTGCTTGTCCGCGCGAAAAAGGATGGATTTGCAGACAGGTATCTTTCCATTCTTCTCGGGATTTCAGAAAAGGATATCAGGGGAAAGCGTATTTCACTTGGGATTGTCGAAGCATGGGAACCTGTGCCGGTCAGCGGCGTTGAAAACGCCGCCTATTACTATTCCACCTATAATGCGCCGGATAAAATCAAGGTAAGCGATCACAAAAAAATCATGGTGCTTGGCGGAGGCCCCAATCGTATAGGGCAGGGAATTGAGTTTGACTACTGCTGCGTGCATGCTGCATTTACCATCCGTGATGCAGGATATGAATCGATAATGGTTAATTGCAATCCTGAGACTGTCTCTACTGATTACGATACTTCGGACAAGCTTTATTTTGAACCGCTTACCCTTGAAGATGTTTTAAGTATTTATGAAAAGGAAAAACCAGAAGGGGTTATTATCCAGTTCGGGGGGCAAACGCCCCTGAATATCGCTAATGACCTGGAAAAAGCAGGAGTCAAAATTTTAGGGACTTCTCCTGAAACAATAGATCTGGCAGAGGATCGGGACCGGTTCCGTAAGGTTATGCGCAAGCTGGAGATTCCCCAACCCGAATCCGGCATGGCCAGCACCCTGGAAAAGGCCCTCGAAATAGCCGAAAGAATTGGATGTCCATTAATGGTTCGTCCCTCTTACGTTCTTGGCGGACGCGCCATGGAAGTTGTCCATGACGAAGAAATGCTTATACATTATGTGTCGGCAGCCGTAGATGTTTCACCAAAGCGCCCAATACTGATCGACAAATTCCTGGAAAATGCCATTGAAGCTGAAGCAGATGCGATTGCCGACGGAACCGATGCCTTTGTTCCCACGGTTATGGAGCATATTGAACTGGCAGGTGTGCATTCCGGCGATTCCGCGTGTGTAATTCCTCCGGTGAGCATCCCTTTGAAACACCTGGAAACCATATACGAATACACAAAAAAGATTGCCATCGAGCTCAATGTGGTCGGGCTTATGAATATCCAGTATGCTATCGCAAATGACACTGTTTATATTCTGGAGGCCAATCCCAGGGCCTCACGCACCGTGCCGATTGTTTCCAAAGTTTGCAACATCTCTATGGCGCGGCTTGCCACCCAGGTGGTTATGGGCAAAAAAATCTCTGATCTCAACCTGAAACCAAAACATATTCCCTATTTCGGCGTTAAGGAGGCTGTGCTCCCATTTAAAATGTTTCCTGAAGTCGATCCCCTTCTGGGGCCGGAAATGCGGTCTACCGGAGAAGTTTTGGGGCTGGCGGATTCATTTGGTCTTGCTTTTTTTAAAGCCCAGAAAGCAACTCAAATATTACTGCCGATTGAGGGAACTGTTCTTATTACCGTTGCTGACAAAGATAAGCCGAGCGCTCTGGAACCGACCAGATTATTCAGCGATTTAGGGTTTAAGATCCTGGCCACAAATGGAACACATAACTTTCTGCAAGAACATGGCATTGAATCAGAAACTATCCGCAAACTGGGATATGGCAGGCCGCACATTGTGGATGCTGTCAAAAATGGAGAAATCCAACTGATTATCAACACGCCCAGTGGAAAGGAAAGCAAGGATGACGATTCCTATATCCGGAAAGCGGCGATCGAGTATAAGATTTTAAATATTACCACTACGGCTGCAGCGCTGGCAGCCGCCAAGGGAATTGCCGCGCGAAGAACAGGAAAATCAAAGGTAAAATCTCTTCAGGCTTATCATGCGGATATCAAATAATTTGATATTGTGTTTATTTGATAAGTATGTAATCAGAGGTTCAGAGGTTCAAAGGTTGACAGACTCATGATGCTTGCCTGGTGAAATCAATGGCATAGAAAAAAATCGCAACGCGATTAACCCTGAACCTTAAAACCCAGACCGACAAAGTGTCCAATTTTTATCCAATTCATTGTGAATAAAGGGTTTGGAATCTATATAAAAATATATTTTAACGAGGTCTGAATTATATGCATTTCAAGCAAAGAACTGTCGCCAAACCAATCAACTGCTCCGGCGTAGGCATTCATTCAGGCAAAAAGGTTAATCTGACAATCAAACCCGCGCCAACAAATCATGGCATCAAATTCAAAAGAATAGACCTTCCAGATAGCCCGAGCATATCCGCACATTTTAATATGGTCGTGGATACAAGCCTTGCGACCGTAATAGGATATGATGGATTTATCGTTTCAACTATAGAGCATCTTATGGCAACTTTTGCAGGTCTATCAATTGATAATGCCCTGGTTGAAATTGACGGCTACGAGATGCCGATAATGGACGGCAGCGCCGAAGTATTTACCTCATCAATAATGGCAGCAGGCATAAAGGAGCAAGACGGTCAGCGCTGTTTTTTTGTGGTAAAAAAGCCGATTGAGTTGAAAGAAAACGGGAAATTTGTCGGCATATATCCTGAATCTTCATTTAAAATAACCTGCGATATAGATTATGATCATCCTCTGGTTAAAAAACAATCTTATACCATAGAACTTTCCGACGAAGTATTTGAGCGCGAAATATGCAGGGCCAGAACTTTTGGTTTCTTGCATGAATATGAAGACATGAAACGTTTTGGGCTTGCCCGCGGCGGTTCGCTGGATAACGTTGTTGTAATAGATAGGGAAAACATACTCTCAAAGAATGGTTTGCGCTATAAGGATGAGTTCGTGCGGCATAAACTTCTTGACTGCATAGGCGATTTTGCCCTTCTCGGCATGCCGGTTTTAGGCCATGTTAAGGTGAGCAAATCAGGCCATTTTTTTAATCACGCATTCCTTAAAAAATTCTTTGCACAAAAAGAATCATGGGAAACCAGGATAATGCAGAATATTGTCGAAATGCCCAAATGAGGCACAAGACTCCTGTTTCCTGAAATCACTTGCCATTTAAGAAGGTATCCGTTATTAAATAAAAAAACCTTCTTCTCCAATTATCATCCTGATTTTTAAGTTGCCATTTATATATTATGTTGTCATTGAATTGTCGCAAAATTAGTATCATATTTCTTTGCGTGTTGCTGGTCATGCAAAATGCAGCCTTTGCACATGAGGCAAGGCTGACCGATATAATTGTCACAAACACACGCGATGATCTTTTAGTTTTTCTCAATGTGGAAGGGGCTTTTAATGATAAGATAAAAAAAGCTGTTCTAAAAGGGGTGCCGGCAACCTTTTCCTTCTATATTACCCTGTACCAAGCCCGTAATATGTGGTTTGATAGTAAGATGGCTGATATAAAGATAACCCATACGATTAAATACAACAGCCTGAAGAAGGAATTTGTTGTTACACGGTCATGGGAAAAGGATAAGCTGTCTGTTACACAATCTTTTGAAGAGGCCAAAAAGCTGATGAGCGAAATTGACAGCTTAAAAATTATTTCGCTTGGCAGTCTGCAAAAAGGCAGCCAGTATCAAATAAGAGCCAAGGCAGAGCTCGGCAAATTAACCCTTCCCTTTTATCTGCATTATATCCTGTTTTTTGTTTCTTTATGGGACGTTGAAACAGACTGGTACACAATAGATTTTATCTACTGAAAGCCGGAATCTTTCCGCACCTATTATGAGCAATAATATATTCAAAAGTCCAAAATCTCATGTCTTAGAAGAGGAACGCAAAAGGCGGAAACGTGAAGGCATTCTGATTGTCATAGTTATCTTTGCCATTGCCCTCATGACCTTTGCTGAGCACAAGGTAATACATTTTGGGGCAGAGATTCCGATTTCCAACACAATATTGATGTTCATATTAATCAACATCAATTTACTGCTGCTTATCTTGTTGATATTTCTTGTGTTTAGAAATCTGGTAAAGTTGCTCTATGATAGAAAGCGCAAGGTGATGGGGGCAAAACTTCGCACGAGACTTGTGGTCGCCTTTATTGCGCTTACTCTTTTGCCTACGATTGTGCTTTTTTTCTTTTCAATCAGCTTTATTACAACCAGCATTGAATTTTGGTTTAATGTTCCTGTAGAGCAGGCTCTTGAAAACTCATTGCTTGTAGGAAGGCGTTTGTATAATCGTGCAGAAGAAAATAACCGGTTTTATCTGGAAAGAATTGCCTACCAGATAAACACCAAAAAACTTCTGGCTGAAAAAAAAAGGAAAGCCCTTTCCCACTATGTTCAGGTTGTTCAGCGGGCATTTAATATTGATGCTGTTGAAATTTATAGCGTGAATGCAAACCGTCTTACATTTGCTCTTGCCATGGAACTGGAAGATAAGCCTTTTCGCGTTGTTTCTACTGATGATTTTCAAAAGGATATAGAGCCAAAAGGGGTAAGGTCGGTTTTTGAAAAAATTCCGGAAGGGGAGCTAATAAGAACGATTGGAACTATTCCTTTTGGCACAAATTACACAGATGCCAAAGGCTTTGTTGTATTGTCGGTATTGATTCCTCCTGATCTTTCTGAAAATATGGCATCCATATCAAGAGGTTTTGAGGAATATCAACAGATAATACTTCTTAAGAAACCGATCCAGACAACCTATTATATAACCCTTTCAATCGTGGCACTGCTTGTTGTTTTTTGCGCGATATGGTTTGGGTTTTACCTGGCAAAATCTATTACAATACCGATCATGGAGCTTGCCGAGGGGACACGAAGGGTTGCGGAAGGAGATTTGGGATTCAGCATCGGCCCTGTGGCTGATGCTGAAATCGGCACTCTTGTTGATTCATTTAATAAGATGACAAAAGATTTACGTATTAGCAGGGAACAATTAGAGCTTTCCGCAGGTATGCTTCGCAAACAAAATGTTGAGATAGAAAAAAGACGGCAGCATATGGAAATAGTATTGAAGAATGTTTCTGCCGGCGTAATAACTCTTGACCCAAGCGGGCTTGTGTCAACCATAAACAAGTCCGCTGAAAAGATGCTCAATCTTATCCCAAAGGATATGCTGAATAAAAACTATAAAAATCTGCTTAAAGGGCAACACCTGAATCTCGCAGAAGAAATAATTGATAATCTGACCAGCTCCCGGGAGGATGATGTTACCCTTCCGCTTAGATTAACAATACAAGGAAGGCAGCGTAGTTTTATGATGCATGTTAATGCGCTTAAAGACGACGCGGGAAACCATATGGGCATAGTAATGGTCTTTGATGACCTTACGGAACTGGAAAAGGCCCAGCGCATTGCGGCATGGCGTGAAGTCGCGCGCAGGATTGCCCATGAAGTCAAAAACCCTTTAACCCCGGTCTCTCTTTCGGCTCAGCGTCTAAAAAGAAGATATTCAAAACAGATAAATGAACCGGTTTTTGAGGAATGTATTCAAATGATAATTGATCATGTGGATTTGATTCGGAACCTGGTAAATGAGTTTTCCGCGTTTGCAAGATTTCCAGCGGCAAATCCCGAACTTTGCGATCTGCCGCCCATTATTGAAGAAACCGTGGCGCTATACAAAGAAGGGCATCAAGATATAGATTTCAAAATCAGCATGACAGAGGATATTCCGCCTTTAAATATTGATCGCAGGCAGATTAAGCAGGCTATGATTAATCTTGTTGACAATGCCATTGCTTCGATTAAGACAAATGGCAAAATTTCAATTACATTAACCAGTGATCCTATCTTACACATTGTTCGGATAGAGGTTGCCGATAATGGCCCAGGCATTTCTGATGAAGATAAGACACATCTTTTTGAGCCCTATTTTTCAACAAAAAAGACGGGCATGGGATTAGGCCTGACAATTGTCAGCACGATTGTTGCCGATCATAACGGCATGATACAGGTGCATGATAACCAGCCTCAGGGAGCCAAATTTGTAATAGAGCTGCCTGTGTAGGGATTGAGGAATTGAGGAATTAAGGAATTGAGGAATTGAGGAATTGAGGGATTAAGGGATTAAGGGATTGAGGGATTGAGGGATTGAAATCAACAGAATACCTTTAATTCCTAAATTCCTGAATTCCTCAATTCGCAATTAAGCGAAGCGAATTCCTGAATTCCTCAATTCGCAATTAAGCAAAGCGAACCCCATGAATTATTTTTAGAACTATAGCGGCTATAGAGGCCGAAAATAGGGAGATCACATGTTTCCATCTGTTCTGATTGTTGACGACGAACCATCCATACTCCAGTCTTTAAGCGGCCTGCTTTATGATGAAGGTTTTGAGGTCTTAACGGCCACCAATGGTTATGAAGCCTTAAAAATTATAGATAGCGAGTCACCGGATCTTGTTTTGCTTGATATATGGATGCCTGGTATCGACGGAATTGAGACATTAAAGGAGATAAAAAAAAATAACGCCTTTATCCAGGTAATAATAATATCGGGGCACGGGACAATAGAGACCGCTGTTAAGGCCACAAAGCTTGGAGCGTTTGATTTAATTGAAAAACCGCTTTCGATTGACAAGGTAATTGTTGCGATTAATAATGCGCTAAACTTCAGGAGGCTTGAAGAGGAAAACAGATATCTTCGGAAAAAGACAATAGAAAAACACTCGATAAACGGAGACAGCTATCCAACCGTGGCTCTGAAAAAGCAGATAGCGATTGCAGCCCCGACAGATGCATGGATCCTTATCACAGGAGAAAACGGCACAGGCAAGGAGCTTGTTGCGCGTACAATTCACCAGTTAAGCCCAAGGGCGGATCAACCCTTTGTTGATGTTAGTTGCGCGGCAATTCCGGAAGAACTGATTGAAAGCGAGCTGTTTGGCCATGAGAAAGGGGTATTTACGGAAGCAACCGGCAAGAAAAGAGGCAAATTTGAGCTGGCAAACAATGGAACGATTTTCCTTGATGAAGTAGGGGATATGAGTTTAAGGACTCAGGCCAAAATTCTTCGCGTGTTGCAAGAACAAAAATTCCAGCGTGTCGGAGGAAGCAGAACATTAAGTGTCAATGTCAGGGTAATTGCTGCCAGCAACAAAGATCTTGAAAGGGAGATTGAAAAGGGAAGCTTTAGAGAGGATCTTTATTTTCGGTTGAATGTAATACCTATCGAAGTCCCAAGCCTGAGGAATCGTTGCGAGGATATTCCGCTTCTTGTTGAAACTTTTTTAGATGAAAGCGCAAAACAAAATCACAGTAAAAGAAAGGGGATAACCAGGGAAGCGCTCGATATCTTATGTGCCTACTCATGGCCGGGAAATGTCAGAGAACTGAAGAATCTTGTGGAGCGGATGGCTATTATGGCGGAAGACGATATGATTGATGTTTCCGATATACCGGCGCCATATAATTCGAATCTTGGGGAAGACGTTAAATCGCAGTTATTTATAATCAATCAGTTAAAGGATGCAAAAAAGGCCTTTGAAAAAGAATTTATCCAAAAAAAACTTTTGCAACATGATAATAATGTTGCAAAAACAGCCGAATCAATAGGGGTTAAGCAAAGCTACCTGTATAAAAAGCTAAAAAGCATTAATTAATATTTATAACTCAAAGGTCATATCGCTGCCGACGGCAAAGCATTCAAGGCTTTGTTCTTTTTTAGCTATGATGGCCTTGCATTTTTTGATAATAGCATCCATTTCCCTGTCTGTTCTTTCCTGGTTTAAATGGAACAGGCCTAATTTTTTTACTCCGGCTTCAAAGGCCAAATCCAGCACACGAGTATATTCAGAATGGCCCCATCCTATACAGTTTTCATAATCATCAGGCGTGTATTCGGCATCATGAATAAGCAGATGAGCACCTGAAGAAAATTCCAGATAGTCTTTATATGAAAGACCTCCTGGATGGACAAAACCAAGTTCATTATCTGTCAGAAAAACAAAAATTTTATTATCTTCAATGAATTTATATCCGCTGCCGCCGTTGGGATGGCTGATACGGATAGGGATTATCGATACTGATCCGATCTTAAATTCTTTGGAGCATGCTTCCTCGTAATATATATTTGCCTTTAAATTGGAGAATTTTACAGGAAAGTTAGGAGGAGACATTAGCTTGGGAAGTATGTTTTCCACGAATTTACCGTGAAAGGGACATTTATGCATCCGCAGTGTGGCGCTTTTAGAATATAGAGGTTTGAAAAAGGGAAGTCCCATTACATGATCCCAATGGGCATGGGTAAAGATAATGTTATAGGTAGAGCTTTTCTCCCCCATCAATTTATTGCCAAGCCTTCGAATCCCTGTTCCGGCATCAATGATTATGATATCATTACTTTTTGCCTTGATTTCTATACATGCGGTGTCACCGCCATACTTGAGATATTCTTTACCTGAAACAGGAATGGAACCTCTCGATCCCCAGCATTTTATAAGCATTTTTCAAAACTCTCCCTTTGAAACCCTTTAAGCAAAACCAACTTTAATGAAAATTTGATTTTACATAAATGCTGCCTGATTCAGTCGTTTTTCGGCAGCTGATCAATATACCATTTCATCGGGTCGAGCACCACATAGCCCATCTTTTTTAATTTTTTCTTTAAAGAGGTTATATTTTGAGTCAATAGATACGGGAAAACCGCCCGTTTTTCTTTATCCCAGTATCTTGCCACCATAACGCTTCCAAAAGAAATGCGTTCTTCAGTTATTGCGTCGACAATTTTTTTCATCTGGCCGAGCTTTTCTTCCACAATGATGCACATTAATGTTCCGGGGTCTTCCATACCCATAACATTGATAAACGCGCGAAGAAGATCGCGCACAGAGATAATACCCCTGAGCTTTCCCTTTTCATCTATAACAGGAAACGCCCCAACACGTGTCTTCTGGATAAGCACAAGTGCATCTTGAATGGTATGTAATGGAGAAATGGCAACAGGATCTATTGTCATGATATCCTTGATTTTGAGTTTTGCAATTTTATCCTTTATTTTTTTGCTGTTGCAATCGCTTAAAGGCTTTGACGGCATGGCGCTTCTAATATCACGATCCGAAACGATTCCGATCAGGTGATAATCCTTGGTTACAACCGGAAGATGACGTATTCGATGCTCGGCCATTTTATCTTCTGCCTCAAAAATATCAGCATCTTTGTTGATTGTGACAACCTTTCTAGTCATCGATTTGCTGACAAACATTTTCTCCTCCACTACTTTTGTTCAAGACACCTTGTTTTGTCTAAAAGTTAAATCCAATTTTTATTATCTATTTATGATTTAATAAAATTTCAACATGGTTTTTTGCAAGCTCGGGAAGACGTTTAAGGGAGTATCCCCCTTCAAGAACGGAGATCAGCCTTCCGTTTGAATACTTATCAGCCATTTCGACCAAGCTTTTTATTATCCATGAAAACGCTTCAGTTGAAAGCTTGATATCCGACATGTCATCATCCACATGACTATCAAAGCCGGAGGATACGATGATTACTTCAGGCTTAAATGATTCAAAGGCAGGAAAAAAGTCTCTTTTTATAAGATGCTTATACTCTTTATCTCCTTTGCCAGGTAATACCGGAGAATTCTTGGTAAATCCCAATCCGGCCCCCTCCCCTTCTTCAAATTCTCTTCCTGTGCCTGGATAAGCAAATGAAGGATGCTGGTGAATTGAATAATAAAAGATATTTGGGTCATCTTCAAATATATGCTGCGTACCGTTGCCATGATGAACATCAAAATCAACAATGCCAATCCTTTTTATGCCCCATTCTTTTTGCAGATACCTTGCTGTAACCGCTACATTGTTGAAATAGCAAAATCCCATTGCCTTGTTGATTTCAGCGTGGTGCCCGGGAGGTCGCACCGCACAGAAAACATTGTCGATTTCGGCGTTCATGACAAGACGTGTTGCATTAAGGATACCTCCGACAGCCAGAAGCGCTGTCTCATATGTTGCCGGACATATTTGGTTATCGGGGCAGTCGAATGTCGAGTTACCTGTAACACAAGCCATTTCAAAACGCTTAATATATTCTTTGTCATGTACAGCCTCGATCCATTTTAGATCCGAAAGGCTGGCATGAATCAAAGTGAGCCTGGAAAGAAGGCCGGCCTCTTTTATTCCCCGATAAACAGCCTGAAGTCTTGCGGGCACTTCCGGATGATAGGAACCGGTATCGTGAAGCAGATATCTTTCGTCAAATAAAAAACCTGTTTTTTTCATATACTTTTCTTCAAATTGCGGTTAGTTGATAATTGTATCAAATATCATAAATGCCGCTTTTACGGCCCGATTATCATGTGGCAGTTCGATCGTCGGACGTCCATTTAAGTCATATTCGTATACCGCACTATCCTCAGGTATTATCCCCACAAGCTCAAGACCTTCATTTTTAATCATATTACGGGTCGGATCGGGTAAAGCCTCATTTGCTCTGTTTAGAACAAGATAGCTTTTGCCGGTCACTACGCTGAGATCTTTTGCGAGTTCATTGATTCTTGAGGCAGTCTGAAGACCGCGTCTTGATGTATCGGAAACAACAAGAAGGAGATCAACATTTTTTGTGGTAAGCCGGCTTATATGTTCCATCCCAGCCTCATTATCCATGACAATATAAGGATAATTGTCGCTTAGCCGGTCCATAAATCCTGCAAGAAGATTATTTGCAGCACAATAACAGCCCGCCCCTTCAGGCCGTCCCATAACCAACAGGTCATATCCGTCTGCTTCAACTATAGCACGTTCCAGTTTCATTGACATAAAAACATTCTTGCTCATACTGATGGGGACGTTGCCGTTTTTCATCTCTTCGCGGGCATTACCGAGCGTGTCGGCAACTTCAAGGCCAAGCACATCATTTAAGTTAGCATTGGAATCGGCATCTATCGCAAGGACAGGGGTTTTTCCCTTGCCGACTAAATATTTAATCAGCATACCCGCTAAAGTTGTTTTTCCTGTACCTCCCTTTCCTGCAAGGGCGATTAAAAAGGGCATATTATCCGCTTTCCTTATGATCGAATCCCGCCCGAAAGCGGGACTGCAGCCCCGCGAGACGGGATTTACGCTTTGCTCCAATAAGCTGCAACGAATCTTTAGTAATTAGGTCAGATAAATGAAACAGTCAACCTAAAATTTTATCCCAAAATCCGATATAGGTTTTGAGTAATCAATCATATCCCTCCTTTGTGACTTTGTCTTGGTGGCTGAACTGTTACATTTGCTCAAATTTATATTAGATTTTGCGCCCGTCAAATATTATTGACAAATAGCCCGCATTTCGTTATCCTAACAAACTTAAACGGTTAACCAAACATGAAGGGGCAGATACTTAAAATATTCAAAAGAGAAAAAAGGATTGTTTCAGGCGAGGCGCTTAGCTCTGAGCTTGGGGTATCAAGAGTTTCTATATGGAAACATGTCCGCAAACTTCAGGAACTTGGATATAATATTATTGCAACCACAACGGGATACCGGCTTATAGACTCTATTGATGCCCTTTTCCCATGGGAATTTCCAGATAGAGAATCAAAAATCCACTTTTTCCCCAAAGTAACATCAACAATGGATGTTGCCGGAGAGTTTGCCAGGAAGGGATGTTCACATTTTACTGTTATAATAGCCGGATGCCAGAAAAAGGGCAGAGGTCGTTTAAAGAGGATCTGGCATTCTTCAGAAGGTGGGCTTTATTTTACCATCGTGCTCAGGCCGCAGATACCTCCTGTATTAAGTCTGAGGCTCAATTTTGCAGCCTCACTTGTTCTTGCTCAATTGTTACGTCAAATGTTTTGTATTGATGCCATGGTCAAGTGGCCAAACGACATACTGGTCAATAACAGAAAGATCTCCGGGATGCTGTCTGAAATAGAGGCGGAATCGGATATGGTCTCTTTTCTAAATATCGGTTTTGGTATAAATGTGAATAACGATCCAGCCGCCAAAGAACCCGCTGCCACGTCATTAAGGTGTATTCTTGGCAAAAAAATATCAAGAAAACAGCTCCTTTCTGAGTTTCTGGATAAATTCGAAAGCTACATTAATAATGTGAACCTTGACAACGTAATCCCTGAATGGAAAAAATATACAATAACTCTTAACCGGCGCGTAAAGGTAGTAACAAGTCATGATATATCTGAAGGGGTCGCAATAGATGTGGATGAAAACGGAACGCTGATATTAGAACTCGCAGACGGATCAATTAAAAAGGTTATATACGGTGACTGTTTTCACATATGAATACAAATCATTCCATACAGCTTCGCAAAACAGCATATGCTTCACTTTTTGCAGCCTTAACCGCTGCAGGCGCATACCTTTCAATACCCATAGGCCCGGTTCCCATCGTCCTTCAGAATTTATTTATATTTCTTGCAGGCCTTTTATTGGGAAGTAGAATGGGCCTTGCAAGTGTTGGGGTATATCTTTTGGCCGGAGCCTGCGGTTTCCCAGTCTTTGCGGGTGGAACAGGCGGGATAGGACGATTGCTGGGGCCGACCGGGGGCTACCTTTTTGGGTATCTTCCGGCTGTATATATTATCGGCCTGATTACGGAGAAAACAGGCCGGCATGCTGCTTTTGATGTAATCGCAATGTGTTGCGGATCAGTTGTCATTTATGCATGCGGCCTTTCCTGGCTTAAACTGTTAACCGGCATGACTCTCGCTAAAACACTAATTGTGGGGATGTATCCTTTTATCTTAGGCGATGCCCTGAAGATTGCGGCAGCGATTCCTATTGCAAAGGCATTGCGGCCAATAATGAGGATTAAGGATTAGGGGATTAAGCGCTAAGTTGTTTTTGCCCAGGAGGGACTGAAAAAAATGAACATCGAACATCGAACGTCCAACATCGAATGTTGAATGGGAAAAGATGAACATCTGAAAAGAAACAGAAAAATAGTCATTCAAGGTTCGGCATTGATTTTTTTATTCGATTTTAAAATAATTTGAGGAGCGGAGCGACATCATTATTCGACGTTCAATGTTCGATGTTGGACGTTCATCTTTTAAGGGGTCTAATGAATATTATTGAAGTAACAAATCTCAGCCATCGCTTTTCAGACGGAACTATAGGCATAGAGGGTATAACCCTTAGTATTCAAGAAGGGGAATTTGTAGTCATTGCCGGCAGGAACGGTTCCGGCAAAACCACCTTTTTGCGGCATTTAAACGGACTTCTTTTGCCCGATACAGGAGCGGTCAGGCTGGGCGGAGTTTCTGTATCACGGGACATACCAAGGGCAAGACAGATGGTTGGCATGGTTTTTCAGGATGCAGACAGCCAGATAGTAGGTGAAACAGTATTTGATGATGTCGCGTTTGGCCCGGAAAATCTCTGTCTTAATGAATGCGAGGTTAAAAGGCGGGTAATAAAATCATTGGAAGTTGTAGACTTGATAGATATTGCCGATCAAAGACCACACCTGCTTTCGGGTGGAGAAAAGCGGAGGCTTGCCGTGGCCGGTATTCTTGCTATGGAGCCAAGGATTCTGGTTTTTGACGAGCCGTTTTCAGATCTTGACTACCCGGGAGTAAGGCAGCTTTTACATCAGACTCTTTTGCTGCACAAGGCGGGCCATACCATACTGATAGCAACGCATGATCTGGAAAAGGTTATAGCACATGCCGACCGACTGCTAATAATAAGTGATGGAAAGGTTGTAATGGACAATGCGCCTGAAATGATAATTAAGGATGTTGAAGCGTTTGGTGTAAGAGAGCCGTGCGCTTCCCGTCTGGGCATGGAGATAGAATCATGGCTGAATTGACCGCTTTTCATTTTCGTCCAGGGACTTCATTGCTGCATACTTTAGATGTACGATTTAAAATTTTATCTTTTGTTTTAATCAGTATTTCGAGTTTTAAAGCTTATCCGTCGGCCCTTTCTGTTTTAACCCTTGTGATTTTTTATGCAATATTAATAAGTTGTCTGCCATTTAAATCAATTTTAAAAGAACTTCGCTATTTTTTTGTTCTGCTTGTTTTTATATTTATAGTTAGAGCCATGTTTACCTCCGCATCACCTGTAGTTGATTTTAAAGAATCGGCTGTTGCATGGCAGGGAATATATGACGGAGCCCTTATTTGCTGGCGACTTCTGATTGTTGTTTTGTTTGGGTTGATATTTGTTTCAACAACCAGACCGTCGGACATCAGAACCGCAGTAGAGTGGTTTTTGATGCCTTTTCCATTTATTCCCGGGAAAAGGGTTGCAACCATGATGAGCTTGATCATGCGTTTTGTTCCTCTTATTCTTGACCAGGCAAGGGAGACTATTGATGCGCAGCGATCACGGGGAGTGGAAAACAGAAAAAATCCGGTGTATCGATTAATAAAACTAATAATCCCGCTTATGATTAGAACCTTTAAAAAGGCTGATAAACTCGCCGTTGCCATGGAAGCAAGGTGTTACTCAGAAAAACGGACAAACAAAGCCCTTTTATCAGCTAAAAGCGACTGGATAACCCTTTTTGGGGTCATTTGTCTGAGCATCCTGTTGTCAATAATTGACACATAAGCCTATCTGTAGTAAACCATCTCAAGATTAAATATTGTCTGAAGGAAAACCACTGGTTCCGAGCGGTCATTGCGAGGAGTGAGGAACGAACGACGAAGCAATCCCCTTGTTTCCTGGAGATTGCTTCGGTCGTGCCTCCCTCGCAATGACAGGAAAAGTGTAATTTGGAAGGTTTTCGTCCAGGCACTAATTATGTTTCGTAAAGGAGTATTTATAATTGAAAGTAGTAATTATAGGCGCAGGCGAGGTTGGTTTTAATGTTGCCAGCCGCCTGGTTAATGAAAACAAAGATGTGGTTGTTATTGACAAAGATCATGAAGCAATCCGTCGCGTATCTGATAATATAGATGCCCAGGTTGTAAACGGGTCGGGAAGCAGCCCGATATCACTGGATGAAGCAGGCCTCAAAGATGCTGAGATACTCCTTGCCGTAACGAATAGCGATGAAGCAAATCTTGTGGCATGTCTTGTAGCGGACATACTTTCTCCATCAACAAAAAAGCTTGCCCGTGTACGGAATGCTGATTTCGATCAATACCATGATAATTTCCGTAAATATGCTCCTCATATAGACACATTAATCAACCCTGAGATCGAGGTTGTAAAAACAATTGACAGAATGATGAATATGCCAGGTGTCGTCGATGTCGGAGAATTTGCAGATGGTCGCATCAAATTTATCGCAATTCGTTTAGATAAGGATGCGCGATTAGCCGGGACCCGTCTCTCAGAGCTTTTCAGCATATCAGAAAAACAAAGGCCTCTTATTGTTGCCGTTATCCGTGAGGAAAAGCTGATTATCCCCAGTGGAGATGACGCGTTATTGGCCGGCGACCTTGTATATTTTATTTGTGAAGAAGAAAAATTATTAGATACTCTGGCTGTTTTTGATAAGCATGCAGAGCCTGTGCAACGCGTTCTTATAATAGGAGGAGGAAAAATAGGAATAAGACTTGCCAGATTACTTGATGAAAAATCTATTTATACCAAAATAATTGAAAAAAATCCCGACCGATGTGCCAAGTTAGCCGAGCGATTGAATAAGGTTGTTGTGCTTCATGGAGACGGTTCCGACCAGGAACTCCTGAAAGAGGAAAATATCCAGGATGTTGATGTGGTTGTTACGCTGACAGACGATGAGGAGATTAATATTTTAGCTTCGCTTTTAGCCAAACAAATGGGGGCACGCAAAACAATCACAAAGATCAGCAAGTTCAGCTATTTCCCCTTGATGTCGACCATCGGGATTGAACAGGTTGTCAGCCCCCGACTTTCTGCGATCAATACAATTTTGCAGCATATTCGTCGCGGCAAAGTGCTTTCCTCCATATCAATTAAAGGTGAGCAGGCTGAATTTATGGAGGCGGTGGCTCTTGAAACTTCAGACATAGTGGGCAAACCTCTAAAGAATATTTTCTTTCCAAAAGGGGCGCTTGTCGCCGGCATAATACGCGAAGAGAATTTTGTTATTCCTACCGGCGATTCCATTGTAAATCCCGGTGACATGATAATAATATTTGCAAGAAAACAAGCCGTCCCGAAGGTTGAGAAAATCCTCGCAGTTAAACTGGAGTATTTTTAAATGCGCTGGCGTTATATACTTACCATTGTTGGCCTGTTGACCATTTTTTTGGGGCTGACCATGATATTGCCCCTTATTGTCGGCCTTTACTTCAATGACCAAAGCGTTATTCCCATTTTAAAGTCTATTGGCATAACGATATGTTCAGGCTTTTTATTATACATATCTTTCAGGAAAACCAGGGCGGAATTCATCAGCCAGCGGGAAGGCATAGCAATCGTGGCCGTCGGCTGGACGGTTGTAGGACTGTTCGGAGCATTACCGTTTTATCTGGGCGGCGAAGTAAGCTCTTTTGTGGATGCTTTTTTTGAATCGGTTTCCGGGTTTACTACAACCGGAGCATCGATTTTAACCAACATAGAGGCTGTATCAAAAGGGCTCCTTTTCTGGAGAAGCTTTATCCAGTGGCTTGGCGGTATGGGTATCATACTCTTATCTGTGGCTATCCTTCCGTTTTTAGGGGTCGGCGGCATGCAGCTTTACAAAGCGGAGATACCAGGTCCTGTCCCGGACAAGTTAAAGCCACGAATAAGGGACACGGCCATGATGCTGTGGAAGGTTTATGCCATCATTTCTCTGGCAGAAGTTGTTCTCCTGTTGATAGGTGGAATGAACCTTTATGAAGCCTTGTGTCATACATTCACAACAATGCCGACAGGTGGATTTTCAACAAAAAACGCTTCAATTGCCCATTACAACAGCGTATATTTTGATGTTGTAATTATTTTCTTTATGTTGCTTGCTGGAATAAATTTTTCGCTTCATTACCAGATGCTCAGAGGGAAACCACTCGCTTTCTGGCGCAATTCAGAGTGTCGATTCTTTCTCGGTTTTGTTCTTTTGTTGATTGTTGTCGTGACATTTAATGTTTATGGCTCAATATACGAAAAAATCGGCCAGGCATTGCGCTTTGGAGCTTTTCAGGTAGTCTCTATTGTTACGACTACTGGCTATGCGACAGCCGATTACGAAAAATGGCCTGCCATGTCCCAGCTTATCCTTTTATTTTGCATGTTTATGGGAGCCTCAGCAGGTTCAACAGGCGGAGGTATGAAATGCATCCGTGTCATGCTTTGTTTTAAGTATTGTTACAAAGAGCTGTTTTCCCTTATTCATCCACATGCGGTTAAACAAATAAAAATAGGAGGCAAGCCGGTTTCAGATGACATAATGAGAAGTATTTTAGGGTTTCTTGCCCTTTATATGAGCCTTTTTGCTTTTTGCGCTATCCTGCTCGCGGGCATGGGGGTGGATTTTGTTACCTCTTTTGGCGCAGTTGCAGCCACTATCGGAAACATAGGGCCTGGTTTTGGGATTGTCGGACCGGCTGACAACTATGCGCAGATACCATTTGCCGGCAAATGGCTGCTTATATGGTGCATGCTTTTGGGAAGGCTCGAAATTTATACGGTAATAATACTTCTTGTGCCTGAATTCTGGCGCAAATAATATTCTAATTGAGCCAAAGCTCAATTAGAAAGGGGTCAGGGGTCAGTATTCAGGGAACAGTAAGAGATGTGCATCTAAAAAACTGCTCAATTCAGTTTGCCGATCCCTGATCCCTGGCACCCGACAACTATCAATTGAGCGTTTCGCTCAATTGGGGTAATATAACTATTTTTATTGACAAGAATGAAATTTGTGATTAGATGTCTATTTTTCCAATAGGGCCGTTAACTCAGCTGGTAGAGTATCTGCCTTTTAAGCAGAGAGTCGCGCGTTCGAGCCGCGCACGGCCCACCATCTCGTAGCGCACCCGCCGTGCTCGCGCTCGTCGCGGCAGGGGCGCTTGCGCAGCGTGATATGCGTCCCCATCGTCTAGCCTGGCCAAGGACACCGGCCTTTCACGCCGGCAGCACCGGTTCAAATCCGGTTGGGGACGCCAGCCCCGAACTTTTTTTAATAATTATCGCTGTCAGGTCATCGGACTGTTTCGTAGCTGCAAATTCCTCAACCGCTGTTCTGATTGTTTTAAGAATAGCGGTCGCATTCAGTTAGCAGGGCAAAAACATCACCTGTCTGCATTAGCGCTTTTTGCGTTTCAATATTTCTCATATCCGGCAATATTCCCATCGGGAAAGTATTTGCTGCCAGAACATCAACATTACCGGAATCGGCATGCAGCCATAATATTGGCGCTTGACCGGCGCTGCAATAATGCAACAGACCGGTTTCACTATAGAGAACTCCAAGAAAGGCTGTTATAAACCGATTATCCGGCAGATCATCTTTCATAAGTCTGTTAACCTTGCGTATTACCTCTTCAATATCGCAATTATCAGTCCAAAGCGCCCGGAACATCGCCCGCGTAACACACGAAACCAGCGCAGGCCCAATCCCATGTCCGCTCACATCACCCAGGCTCAGCATCAACCACCTCTTGTCAAGACTGATGAAATCGCAAAAATCACCTCCTGTGGCATCACATGGCCGATTCCAGCAGGCAATATCAAACCCTTCTAATGGAGGCGATTGACTGGGCAGCATCTCTTGCTGGATCTCACAGGCAACTTCCATCGCATGCTCCAGCCGTTGCTTTTCCAGATACTCTTCCATCAGCCTCGCTCGCTGCAATGCAACTCCCGCCTGAGCTGACAACGCTTCTGCCATCTCAATGTCGCTATCATCAAAAGCTGCATCACGTTTGTTCAGAATTTGCAATACCCCGACCAATTTGCCATTATAATCCGTCAATGGACAAGACAAAATATTACGCGTTCGATAGCCTGTCCTGGCATCAACCTCTCGGTTGAAACGCTCATCAGCATAGGCGTCAGAACAGTTCACTATCTTGAGATTGCGGGCAGCCAACCCGGCAAAACCCACATTAAGCGACATGCGAAATTCTTCAACTCCCTCAGCAATATGCGTATAAAGCTCTTCATGCTCACTATCATACAAAAACAGCGTTGCGCGTTCGGCATTCAGCAGTTCCATCGAGCAATCAACCACCATTTTCAGCAGCCTATCCAGGTCGCTGGTCATCCCCAATGCTCTGGCTATCTGCAAAATAGTATGCATATCCTTTTTACTATTTCGCTGAGTCATTCCGAAACCTATAATAAAGGAGCCAAATTCAAACTCACTGCGGCAAGCCGCAGTTCGGCTTTCGAGCGGGATTCGACCGTAAGGAAACTTGCTTTAATCCAGACCATGACTTTCGGGTGTTAAAAGTTCTTGCATTTGGATAAATATGCGGTTTAAAATTAAATTATTATTTGAACCGCAATAGCGAGCGCATTCCCCGTAGCTTGCTGCGGGGTTAGCGAGCGAATCTAAAAATGGCCAACTTCCTTACGGTCGAAGATTCCCTGTAGCTTGCTACAGGGTTCTTCAATTTTGCACAAAACTTTTTACGAGGCCATCAAGTTTAGCACCCTTTTTATTTATTAAAGCCTTTAAACGGTAAGGGCCAAAATAAATTTTTAAAGCGAAATATTATACCTTAAACTTCGACAACGGCACCAATCACAAACAATAAGATACTGTTTGAAACCACGTATGAGTTCAGTAAGTTATATATCCTTTGTGCCTGTCCTTGGCACAAGTCGTGGAGTGCTGGTTAAAAAATACAGATAAATCATTTCGCTTGAAAAATTGAATTTGGCTCCTTTACCGCCTTGACTTTGATAGAAATCAAGGGTGCGAAACTTGAGTAAATAATTACTATCATTTTAATGCAAAAGCAAGAATTCTGTGGTGTATCATTGAGACAGGGGAATAAAATGATTACAGGCTGTTCATTTGGGGTCATTGTTATTGAAGGAAAACAATATACTTCAGACCTTATTGTCTATCCTGACGGGCATATAGAGGATTCCTGGTATCGAAGAAAAGGGCACAGCCTTTCATTGGATGATATAAGCAAACTTGTTGAATCTAAACCGGAAGTCATTATTGCCGGCACCGGTGTCAGCGGATTAATGAGGCCTGAGTCCGGACTTGATAAATTGCTTCTTAAAAAGGGCATAAGGTTTATTGCGCAGCCAAACCAGAAGGCAATTAAAATTTACAATGAGCTATCATCTATAAAAAGGGTCGGCGCCTGTTTCCATTTAACATGTTAATTGGGTAGTATTAATTTAGCCTTTTGAAACAAATCGACTTTAAACAAGCTTCAGGTATGATTAAATTTTATATTGGAAACTGTTTGAGTGGATTAGGGATCGTTATAAAAGAACCATAAGTGATTTGATTTAAAGATGAAACATTTTCTTAAAACAAAAACCTTTATTAATAGCCCGGGCAGGTTCTTTTATTACGAGCCGTTATCTACGAGTTTTTTCAGTATAAAATTTAATTATACCTGGAGCAGCCATATTTTCAAAAAGCTAAAATGTTAAATTGGGCAAAAGGAGTTTGTAATGAAAATTGAAATTTACAAGCCGGATAAACAGGAAATTGAAAGAAAACAGATATTATCCTGGCCGATATGGGAAAAGGAGATTTCCAGATTTGACTGGCATTATGACAGTGTTGAAGAATGTTATCTGCTGGAAGGAAAGGTTGTTGTAGAAACACCCGATGGGAAAAAGGTTGAATTTGGCAAGGGTGATTTTGTTACTTTTCCAAAAGGCTTAAGCTGTATCTGGGATATTATGGAAGCTGTGAAAAAGCATTATAATTTCAAATAGTAAAAACTCAACGAACTGATTGCTGCCCGGTGTTTCATAAGCAGAAATTATAGTATAGAGGAGTATAGCTTGATATTTTACTTATTATCTGTTATATAATTGCTAATCATTGAGTTCATTATAATCATGGAGAAAAATATATGAAAAACTATTTTGCAGCAATATTATGTCTTGTGCTTCTGGTAATGAGTTCCGGATGTACCACCTTTTATAGCGCGGCTGTGGATGAACGCAATGTACGCACAGTAGCCGGTGACACAAAAATTAAGGCCACTATCCTGCAAAAATTTATCGAAGACGATGTTGTTAAGACTTTTGATATTGATATAGCCTGCTATTATGGCCATGTTTACTTAATCGGTGAGTATGATGCGGAAAAACAAAAAAACAGAGCCATTAAAATTGCCAGGAAGGTTGAAAGGGTAGAAGGTATAACCACCTATCTTCTCAAAAAGAAAGATGGTGATCCATGTGGAGCAACGGACAACCTTGCCATTAAAGCCAAGATTAAAGCAAAACTCATCAAGGATGGGGATATCTGGTCAACCAATGTCGACGTAACAGTTGTTCAATGCAACGTGGTATTTGTGGGTCTTGTAGGATCAGACAAGGAGATAGAGAAAATTATTGCTCATGCTAAAAGTGTAGGAGGGATTCGAAGCGTCAAATCTTTCCTGAAAGTAGCGCCACATCATAATCAATAAATAATTCCCTGACAAAAAAAGGGGGGGCATTATGACCATGAAAAAGTATCTTTTATGGGGCATTATATTTATCGGTGTTTTATCGCTGACAGGCTGCGGACTCATAAAGGCTGATATAAAGATGAGCCAGAAGAAGTACGATGAAGCCATAACCATTTATCAGGATTATCTGGCCAAAAAGCCTGAAGCTGCATGGGTAAGAAGCAGACTGGGTTTTGCCTATTTGAAAAAAGGCCAACTGGACAAGTCTATTGAAGAGTTTAAGAAAACGCTTCAGGCTGAACCCGGCGAACCTTATGCTGTTTTATATCTGGGCATGGCCTATTTAAACAAGGAGAAGTTCGATAAGGCCATAGAAACATGGCAACTTTACAGGAATAAAGAACAGCCGCTGGTTGAGGAAGAAATCAGGCGTCTTTCAACCCTGGTGCAAATTGCGGCAAGCCAGCGGGCTGCTAAAAAGGCTATGGCAGAAGAAAAAAGTCTTGCAACCGTTCAGCCGGATGCAAACACAGTGGCTGTATGTTACTTCCAGGATCTTTCTCCGGACAAGAGTTTGCGCGCTTTTCAAAAAGGCCTGGCCGCAATGGTGATTACAGATCTGTCCAAGATCAAGTCGCTTAAGGTTGTTGAACGAATGCGTTTGCAGGCCCTGTTGGCAGAGATGAAGCTCGGCCAGACCGGAATAGTTGACCAGAATACAGCGCCCAGGGTCGGCAGACTGCTGGGAGCGGAAAACTTGATTGTAGGGAACCTGACACTGAGCAGCATTCATGCAACCACCTCTTTGACATCATCCGGAACAGGAGAGATCAAGGGCACCAGTTCAATTACCGTGGAACAGGAGAAGTTCTATGAATTACCCATTGCCATAGTAAAGGATATAGCCGGGATTCTGGGAATTATACTGACTCCGGAGGAAAGCAAGGCTATAGGCATACCACTGTTTACAATGCCTTTATCTATTATGGAGAGGCCCTTGACGCTTTGGATGCCGGAAATTGGGAAGCTGCCAAGGATTTATTTGCCAAAGCTGTGAAAGAGGACCCGAACTTCGATATGGCTGTGGACGGCAGCAGCTCTTGCCCAGGCGCTTCGTCACCCGACATTGGCGCATTAGCCAGCATAACGGCAGCTCAGATGGCGAGCCATGCCGAGGCATCTGTTGATGAAGCCGAAACCGCACAAGAAGCCGCCGATGCAGAAGCAGCGTCAATGGCGGCCGGCGGTGGCGGCTGATAGGCAAGTAAAGGAGTCAGGTAGACTCCATAAAAAAGAATAAAGGTATTTTCATGAAAATTTTGAGATTTGTTGTGATACTGGCGGTCTTTTGTATTGCATTGGGATGTGCAGGCGCCCAGAGAGCTGAAGAAAGATTAAAACCAGCCCGGCTTGACCGAATTCCGAAAACCCTGGCTATTTTGCCTTTTGAAAACAACTCCGTAACAGATCCGGATCTGTTTGCTCCATTAAGCAAGGGGCTTTCCGCCATGCTTATTTCCGATCTTAACAAAAGCGGCAGCGCTTTAAAATTAATTGAACGCGGTAAGATACAAGCCCTTTTGAAGGAAATTGCTTTAAGCCAGACCGGAAGCGTGGATGAGGCTACAGCTATCAGGGCGGGCAAAATTTTAGGCGCTCAGACCATAGCCTTTGGTTCCTTTGTGGTCCTTGGGAAAAGTGTCCGTATTGATGCCCGGATCATAAAGGTCGAAACCAGTGAGCTTATAATGGCTGAATCAATTACAGGTAAGGTAGATAATTTTATGGAATTGGAGCGGAATTTAGCTCAAAAAATCGCTCATTCTCTTAACCTGGCCTTAAAGATTAAAACCGGCAAGGGTGAAAGCGATATTAATGCTGCCCTGTATTTTTCAAAAGGGCTGGATGCTCTGGACAGAAATAACAGGACACAGGCCAGAGAGTTGTTTAAAAAGAGCATAGAACTTGACCCGGCCTATAAACAACAGGTTGATAATGTGCAAGGATTAAATCAATGAACAGATGTTTTCCGATTATAGCAACACTGGCCATACTGTTTGCTTATACAACAGGTGCTATTGCATCAGAAAAAGTAGTTGAAGTTGAGGGAAGCAGCTTTCTTTCCAGAGAGGATGCCATACGTCAGGCTCAGCGTTCGGCCGTGGAGCTGGCTGTTGGGGTCTTTATCCACTCTAAGACCGAGGTGGAAAATTTTGCAATCAAAAAAGACAGGATTATGTCCCGGACACAGGGCTATATCACCCGCTTCACAATCCTGGGGGAAGAAAAGGCTGAAGGCCTTTACACTGTCAGATTGAGCGCAACTGTTTCAATGGACAAAATAAAAGACGACCTTTTGGCCATGAAAATTTTGCTTGACAGCATGGAGCGGCCCAAGCTTATGATTTTAATAGAAGAAGAATATATCGGCATGGACGATGTGGGCATGTGTTTAGCCGAAACCGAGATGTCCTCTCTGCTCGCGGCCAAGGGCTTTGATCTGGTTGACAGGGCGCAGATTGAAAAAATAAAGAGCCTTGACCAAAGCAGACAGGCTTTAGCCGGGAATATTGCCGCAGCCAGAATACTGGGATTGGACTTTGGATCTCAGTATGTGATAGTGGGCAAAGCCGTAGTTGAAGATATCGGCGAGGCCTATCCAAAATCCGGTCTTAAATCGCTTCAGGCGAGTCTCCAGATGAAAGTCATTCAAACTCAGACAGGGCTGTTGCTTGGTTCCATAGTAAAAAACGGGATTTCGGTCCATATCAGTCCGCTGACCGGCGCAGGCAAATCTCTGCGGATAGCGGTTCAAAAGGCTGTTGACGAATACTTGGTTGATACCATTACCGACTCATTTCAGGAGTTTCTTAATAACGGCGCCCCCCTTAAGCTGCATATAACCGGCATAACATCCTTTCAGCAATACAGATTGATTGCATCAAGTATTGAAATTATGGACAAAGTTGTAACCAGCAAAAAGGAAGGATGGAATAAAACCGGGGGGCTGCTGGTGCTGGACCTGCGCTTTAAGGGTACGAGTGAAGAGCTTGCCGAACTTTTGGATGGCTTGAATTTTGGCAAAAACAGCCTTGAAGTGATTGATTTTGCGCCGGACAGAGTCGACTGTAATCTGCTTTGACAGGTAGATAGGCTATAGGCATTTAGGCTGTTAGGAAAGAATCATCCATGATCATACGAACAATCCGCAAAAACCAACAGCCTTTAGCCTACAGCCTAACCAACCTGAATAGTTACAGTTAATTAATATTAATCGCGCCAAATGGATTGTCGCTTCCTTTTTTGAAAAGCAGAAAACGATTCCCCTTGGCCTGCTGGGTATCAAACAGGATGCCCTGCGCTTTCAAGCCCCTGTAAAGTTCCCGCTTAAAATCAAATTTTCTTCCCTGGTAGTTCACATCAAGCTGAAAATTTCCAGGCGATTCATTTCTAATATGCTTGTCCTTAAACGCAGTCATTCCCTCAATTACATCAACGATTATATAGGTTTCCTGTTCTGAAAAGTTTCTAAACCATAAATCAAAACGGGTTCCAGCGTGAACAGCACGCTCAAAATAAGCCAGTGTATCTTCAATTAAAGCATCGGCAATCGCTTTCCCCAATTTATCCGCAACCTTTGCAGCCTGCATATTTTCATAATAGTTTCCTGCTGCTTTCATGGTTTTTACATACAGATCCCCCGATTTTTGCGCTATAAGATCAGCAGTGGCCGGAGCAACGGCACGCAATGCTATTTCAACAATTACGCCGCCAAAATACCTGCTTGATCCACCGGTCTTGCTTGCTGCATGCACATCATATACAAGAAGCAGGTCTGCCTTATATTTTAAGGCAAGTGCGGAAAGGTTATCCATATCCACATCAATCCGGCCGGCTTGCTCTATCTCGCTGTAAACATTATTAACGAACATTTTGTCCAGAACTATAAAGCCTTTTCTGGCAAAGACTCCGTTAATTGCCTGCTCGGCGGCCCTGACCACCCTGGAATCCCTGTGCATCGAACTTCTGGTTTCGGGAAGATAAATCGCCATAAATCGGGGGTTGCCGATCTGTGCCATTAGAATCCCGATCGCCTTTAAATCATTTTTAATCGAAGCGGTTTGTACGTCAGCCCGCATGCTTACAGTGTATATTGAACCGTCCGGACTTTTTCCTTCAGACAATATATTATAATTAGTTACATAACCGCTTGCCCTTGAATAAATCCTATCCTGCAGCACCTCAAAGTTCGCAACCCTGGTTTTGGAATCGATGAGAGCCCCTATGCCCTGTTCAACTGCAGCCCGCTGAGCATCAGCAATAGCGCTTTTACGATCCATTCCCTGCCCTACAACCGTCACCATTTTGCTGTAACCGGTTGATACAAAAAGTAATATAACTCCCAAAACAAGACATGCCATCATAATTTTTTTGTTTTTCAAAGCCATCATACCTCCTTAAATTAATATATCCGTACCCCTTTTTCTTCCTGTGTTTTTTTAACCGGAGTTTGCTTCAGCAGATTTTTTTGTTGTTCATATTTCTGGCGGTCTCTGATTGCAGACTGAATTCTTGCCAGAGCATTCATGTAAAGTTCGTTATCCCCGTATTTGAGCGCCTTTTTATACATTGTTCTTGCGATCTGAAGATTTTCGAGGTTGCCAATAAATTCATGGGCCACACCCAAATTATAATAGGCTGCCGAGTTGTTCGGTTCAGCCTTGATTACATCCTGCCAGATCGCTTTTGCCTCGTCCCATAATCCACGCTTGGCGAATTCTATGCCGCGTTTTATCATATCATGACCACCATAGCCAAATTTTCCTCCGTCATAAAATTCTATGGTTTCAATAACCTCGGTTGGAGAAATTTTTGCGACAAGCTGAGACGCAACATTGGCTGATAGCTCATTTAATGTCTGATTTCCCGCCGGCAACTGACTTAACTTCATCCCTCCTAAAATAGAAAGAGCATATTCCTTATCACCGCCAAATTTTTGATTGTAATTTTCCGTGACCTTGCCAGTTGCTATAATCTGCTTTGTTTTCAGGTTGAATACTTTGAAATCGGTGGTTAGAGAAGCCTGGCGTATGACATAGGGCACCGGTCTGAGCACTGTCTTTTTGATTTCCACGTCCACCCATTTTCCAAAAATGTTCTTCTCTTTTTTATATCGTCCTGTGCCTTCCTGCATCTGTACCTGATCAAAACCACGCATATCATTTATGTTGGCGGTTACCCGCCCGGTAATTACTCCATCTGCATGAAGATCTTCGAGGTCGGGAAAAAATCTTGGATCATCTACCTGATCATAGATAACCCGATCCAGGGCATTTGTCTTTGAGATGTCAATAAGATTGAAGTGCGGCACAGCGCTTAATTTATTATAGAAATCGCTGCGCACAGTTTCACCGAACCGGCCTTCAAACTTAAGCAGGGCAAGTGTTCGGATGCCGCCCATAGAAACTTCGGCAGGCTTGATTCTGCTTACACTGGTCTTTGCGGCGCAACCAAACCATGCAAGCATTGCAATTACTATTAAACCTGCTGATAATTTTAAGATGTGTTTCTTGTAATTCATCGACATTCTCCTTTCAATAAAAGGTATGTTTATTGCCGCAAGCCGGCGTCAATATTTTTGCCTTTTGGTTCGGGCGGAAGATTCGGCTTTATCAAAAAATTTTTCTTAAGCGAATCAACGACCTTATCTATGTTTTCTACTCCATCTCTGATTTCGTTAATTCCTCTTTTTGTAGATCGCGTAACCTCCGGTATATCATGGCTCCCTTCTTCCACCTCTTTCAAGATCCTTTTAATGCTTGAGATGCTATCCAATACTTCCTCTCCAACCTTCTTTATTGTCGCAAGATTATCCTGAACCTTATTTGTTATTTCAGGTGTTTTTGAAGATGCCTCGGTAATGCTTTCCAGAATCTGAGTTACTTTGTCAAGATCATCAAGTATGATTTGCAGGACTTCCCTGGATTTTAGTATACTGCCGGCAGTCCCCTTGCCGGCCTGTATATCACCGGTAATAGCTTCAAGATGAGAAACAGTTTTGTTTAAGTTGTTGACGGTTGTAAAAAAAGGGCCATTGGGATCGCGCATTATTTGCGTTATTTCTGAGATATCCTGGACCATCCCGATAACCTTTTTAGCTGTTTCTTCAACCTGAAACTCTGACATGAGGTCTGATATTGATTTTTTTGCCGTGGAATTGATTTCTCCGCCCTCGGGTATCAGGGGGCTGTCGGCGCTTCCTGGTTTAATGGAAATATATTCAGACCCGATAAATGTCGGGCTTTCCACAATTGCAACAGAATCGCTTCTTATTCTGGAAGAATATTCCTCTAAAATAGCCAGCTTAACCTTAACTTTGTTTTCAACAAGTATAATTTTTTTTACTTTTCCTATATCTGCTTTAAATAGTTTTACAGCAGCATCTTCTTTAAGATTATAACTTTCGTCAAAAGTAGTATAATATATAATATATGTTTTGAACCAGTCTTTACCTCTGCCGATAATCACCACAGTAGTCAGCAGTATAACTATGATGCAGATTATAAATGTTCCAACTGTTTTTTCTTTTTTGCTAAAATTTAAGTCCATGGCTATTTTATTGTATGGCTCCTGTTCTCTAATTTTTGATGAACTCGTAAAAAGTCCAAGATGTTACTATAGATGGCTAAGTAAAAATCACTGCAACGCAGTAGATGAGACTTTTTTACGACGCCATCAAGTTTCCGCCTGAAATAAGTATATTCCTGTTTGAAAACTCTTTAACAAAATCAGTGTGATAAGAAATAAAAACAACGGGGAGTCCGGCTAACAACATTTCTTTAAAGAGCTTAACAAAGAGATCAAATTTTTCATGCCTGATGAAATCCTCAGGCCGCTCAAACAGCAGTATGTCAGGCGACTTGGCAAGCTCTCTGATTACAATGGCGCTTCGCAGCTCCGTCGGCCTGAGTTCACCAGGACGCATATCCAGTTTGTCATAAATATCGAAAACAGCGCATAAGTTTTTGACATTATCCTTTATATCAAGGGAAAGTGAATTTTCAAAATAGTATCTCATCAATAGAAGATTTTCCCTGATACTCATATTGCTGATCATCGATGCGTCTATAGTAATATAACCTATTTTTTTCTTATATGGAAGAAGATTTCTCTGGTCTGAAAAATTAATTTTTTTCCCCATAAATCGATAAGCGCCCTCTGTTGGATGCTCAAGCATTGCAATAGCCTTTAGAAGCAGGTGTGCGTCATCCGGCAGATCTGCCTGTATGGAACATACATCCCCCTTTGACAGGTCAAAATAGAATTGGTTAAGGCCGTTTCCTTGACCAATTGGAGCAAGTGTATAATCTGAAAGCTCGATTAACTTCATTTAAATCCTTAACAAACAAAACCATAATAGTTCAGCCACCAAGACAGAAAGATATTTAGGAATTGGGGAATTTAGGATTTAAAGGTATTCTACTAATTTTAATCCCTCAATCCCTCAATTCGCAATTCCTCAATACTTTATATGTAAAATATTATTGATATAATGACATTTATCACCAGACAGTAAAAAAAACACTCAATGGCTGCTTTTGATGTTGCTACCGGCAGGCCTGTAATATTTTTTTCTATGCTGAATCCGTGATAGAGACATGTTACGGTAATAATAATTCCAAAACACAGGGCTTTTACAATTCCTACAATAATATCTGTCGGAGTTACGGCTTTTGCAATCTGTCCAAGAAAGTCGCCTAAATAAATATGTGTAAAGACCCATACTACTCCATAACCTCCGATAATGGACACCAGGTCAAAAACGATAAAAAGACAAAGTATGGCGGATGTGATCCCTATCAATCTTGGCAGACAAATTGTTCGTATGGGATTAATGCCTGCCATTTCAATCGTATCTATTTCATGAAAAATCTTCATGTAGCCGATCTCTATAGTTACTGAAGTAGCTGATCTCAATATCACCAAAAGAGCTGTAATACCGGGGCCTAATTCTCTCACAATTAACAGCACCATTGTTGTGCCTATGTCGTATTGATTAGAGATCTTGGCAAATTGTATAATAAGCATGCTCCCAACAATAAGAGCGATCGGAATAAGCAGGGGAAGGGCTTGCACAGCCGTAAAATATATCTGTTCCAGAACAACTCTTCTGACAAGAACTCTACCTTCTTTTGGTCTTTGAAGGATCAGATCGAGTATTCTGTAAGTAAAGGCAAATAGATCCAGAATATGGTTGACAGATTTTAAGGTTTTTCTGCCTATGTAACCCGCTATTTGATACATATTGCTCGTTACTCGTTACTTGTTGCGTATTGTTGACTTTCAGCAAGTATTACAATATAAAAATCATACAGGTCAACAAAATTGAACATGTCTCATCCTATACGGTTTTGCTTATGAAAAAAATCGCTTTACTCTATCCTCTTCTCATTTCTATGTTTGCCATATTCATCGGAATCCTTGCCTATTTGCAAGGGATATCCTTTCTTGATCTAATGGAATTAAAAACCATTGATTTAAGATTTGAGGCCAGAGGACAAATTTCCCCGGGCCCTGATGTGGTTCTGGCAGTTATTGATGAAAAAAGCATTAGTAAAGAGGGAAAGTGGGTATGGCCAAGGTCAAAAATCGCAAATCTTGTTACAAAGCTGTCAAAAGCCGGCGCCAGGGTAATAGCATTTGATATCGGATTTTTGGAGCCTGATGATAAAAAAATTGTAAACACCATAAATGAGATACAACGCACAATTCACAATCACGATATTCGAAAAAAGGAAATTGACAACTACCTGAAAAATCTAAAAAAGCATGCAAACAACGATCAACTCCTTGCCGATGCTATAAGAAATTCCACTGCCAAGATAGTGCTGGGATATTTTTTCCACATGGATTCCACTGAATCAAGTCATATCAGCGAAAACGAAATCAGCATTCACCAGGATAACATTTCAGGTTCCAAGTATAAATTTATACGTTATGCTTCCGGATCTGCTCAGAATATAGCGCTTATTGAAGCCGGAACACCTCAATCTAATATAGAAATTATTTCATCCGCAACCGATTATTGTGGATTCTTCAATATGTTGCCTGACAAAGACGGGGTTGTGCGATGGATGCCAGGTATCTTAAAGTACATGGAGACGTTGTACGCTCCTTTGTCGCTGATTACTGTCAGCGCTTATTTAGAAAGTCCGATTTCAATGAATATTGGTGAATATGGCGTGGAAAGAGTGCAAATCGGGAAATTAGCGGTACCGACAGATGAGCTGGGACGAATTTTGATAAATTACAGAGGAGCAGAGAAAACCTTTCCTCATATACCGGTTACAGATATATTAAATAACAATATAGCCGATACTGTTGTGAAAGACAAAATTGTAATAGTAGGCGCCACGGCTGTCGGAATATATGATTTAAGGGTTACTCCATTTGGAACTGTTTTTCCAGGTGTTGAAATCCATGCAAATGTCGCAGACAGCATCCTTTCAAAGGATTTTATGTATCAGCCGGCCTGGGCCGCTATTTTTGACATCATGGCAATAATTGTTGCCGGACTTATCCTCGGGTTTGTGCTCCCTAAAGCAGGCGGCATATCAGGCGCTGCAGCCGCTTTCTCATTGTTTATCGGCCATATATTTCTGTGTCAGTATCTATTTTCTCAAAAGGGCTTAATTCTCAACCTTGTTTATCCTCTGACCGTAATAATTTTAGTATATATCAGTATAACCGCATACAAATATTTTACAGAGTCAAGGCAAAAAAGATTTATCAAAAATGCTTTTTCTACTTATCTTGCCCCCACGGTTGTCAAACAGCTTATCGAGTCTCCTGAAAAGCTTGTGTTGGGTGGTGAAGAACGTGTAATTACAGCGTTTTTTTCAGACATCCAGGGTTTTACAAGCATTTCCGAAGGACTGACTCCAAAGGAGCTGGTTGAACTGTTAAACGAATTCCTTACAGAAATGACAAGCATAATCCTTAAATATGAAGGAACGGTGGATAAATTTGAAGGTGATGCTATAATCGCATTTTTTGGAGCCCCTAACGAGCTTGAAAATCAGGAAGAAATAGCATGCATGGCTTGCATTGACATGCAAAAAAGGCTGTCTGAACTAAGAGAAGGCTGGAGAATATCAGGCAAGCCGGAACTTTATATGCGGATCGGTCTTTGCACGGGTGCGGCTGTTGTGGGCAACATGGGATCAAAAACACGCATGGACTATACAATGATGGGAGATACGGTTAACATTGCTGCAAGGCTGGAAGGGGTTAACAAAATATACGGAATTTACACGCTGATTAGTGAAACGACTTACAGGGCAGCCGGCAATAAAATAATGGCAAGGGAAATTGATTCGATAAATGTTGTGGGGAAAAAAGAACCGGTAACGGTTTATCAGCTTTTAGGTTATCCAAAAGATATTGATGAACGCATGAGTAAGACAATAGAAAATTACACCAACGGCCTTTATGCATACAGAAATCAGGATTGGGAAAAAGCCGGAAGTTTTTTTAAGGTAGCATTGGAGTTGACGCCTGACGATAGTCCAAGTAAAGCCATGCTTCTCAGGTGTGATGAATATAAAATCACACCCCCTCCAAAAGATTGGGATGGGGCATTTACCATGAAAACCAAGTAGAGTGATGGATTTAGGAATTAAGGGATTCAGGAATTTAGGAATTAAAATCAATAATCCCCTTGTGTCCTAAATTACAATATCAGGTATTGTGTTGCCTAAAAGGGAAAGGCAGATAACATATTTCCTCGTTCCCACGCTCCAGCGTGAGAATGGATAATGAAAGTCGGTGTTTTTCC
This sequence comes from Candidatus Desulfaltia bathyphila, assembly GCA_014381545.1. GTDB lineage: Bacteria > Desulfobacterota > Desulfobacteria > Desulfobacterales > ETH-SRB1 > Desulfaltia > Desulfaltia bathyphila. The sequence continues at coordinate 40,710 of JACNLL010000056.1, read as the reverse complement.
GTGTGTGTCTGTGGCTAAGAATTAATTTAACAGGTGCGGGGAGCTTCTTGTTTTACCGGGCGATTCGTGAATTAGGAACGAGGATGAAATATGCTTAAAATGAAAAAATTATCTAAAATAAGTTTGGTTATATGTTTGTGCCTGGCTTCTTTTCCGTCATTTGCAGGGCCAAACCGGCAAGTAGCCGGCGCTGTAACATTTATGATGGGAGATGTATTTGTTTCTCATGACAAAACCGCCTGGGTTAATGCGGATTTTGATATGAAAATCCATCAAGGTGATCAAATCAGGACAGAGGCGGAATCACGCTGTGAAATTACCCTTGAAGACGGCACTCTTGTTAGAATGGATGAAAATTCCTTCCAGCAATTTGAAAAATGTATGGTAAGCAAAACCGCTAAAGAAGTTTCCTTATTTCTGTCTTCAGGGAAAATGTGGTTAAACGCCCGCAAGATCCTTGCAAAATCTGACAGCTTTAAGGTCAGAACTAATAAAGCTGTTTGCGCAATACGCGGAACAAAGTTCAGGGTTGATACAGATGATGAACAGACGCGAATCAGTGTCCATAAGGGGGTTGTGGCAACCTGGAGCGCTTTATTTGATAAGCCAAAACCTAAGCCGGATGCTTCTATATTAGAGCCTAAGCCAATAGCCGGACCGCATCCGGTGTCCATGGAAAGGTGGGTAGAAATTGTAAAAGCCTTTCAGCAGATTACAATCGATTCAAATGGAAAATATGAAAAAAAAGATTTCAATATTAACAGCATTATGGAAGATCAATGGATAAGATGGAATATGGCTCGTGACAATGATCATACATGACCGGCAAAAGGATGGACGGTAAATGCTGGAATCTCGCCATTCAACATACAAAAAATATAGCATTATTTTTTCCCTTGCTGTTGTGGGATTTTCCGTTCTCTTTATTTCTATTCTGTTTAAAGGCATTGCCTACAACATACTCACACAGATAGACAATACCCTTTATTCTCAATTTTTGTTAATCCGGGAGCGGCTCAACGAGAATAAAAAGGCCGTTCAGAGCAATGTCGTTATTGTCGGGATCGACGACAGAACCTTAAACAGGCTCGGCGCTTATAATCCTTCCAGGTATCGAAGATATCACATAGATCTGCTTGCAAATATACTTAAAGGCAAACCCGCCGCGGTGGCTTACGACATCTTTTTTGGTGATCCCCATGATGATCCGGATGTGGACAGGCGGTTTTCTGAAATTATGAAAAAGGGGCCGGTCTTTTCGGTTGTTTTCGGGTCTGCTCATGATCGATCAAAACAAATGTTCAAACCGCTTGCAGACAATATCTCCGGCAAACAGGACATGAAATTTGTAAGCGAAAACGGTTTTGAATCAATGGCTCCTTTTGTGCTTTCTTCCCTGAAAGGAATAGGCCTCGCGAATGCATATCCGGATAATGATGGGATATTAAGGAAGATGCCGATCCTTTTCAAATTACGCGACAGGCTCTATCCGACAATATCGCTTGAGGTATTTAGAAGCATAAATAATATCCCGCGCTCTAAGATAAGAATTAAAAACAACAGGGTAATAACAGGCAAGACAGCAATTCCTGTTGATAAGCATTGCAGAGCGTTTGTAAATATTGATAATACATACAAAATAAGAGAAATATCGTTTTACGATGTCTGGGCTGGTCGTGTGCCCGGTCGTTTTTTTAATGATAAAGTTGTATTTATTGCTGCAACGGCCACAGGCCTTGGCGACAATAAGCTGGTCCCGCTATTCGGCTATGTCAGCGGAATAATGATTCACGCAAACCTGTTTCTGAATATGGCCTATAATAATTTCATTAATGAAATTGCGGGAACCTCTTATTATCTTCTAATATTTTTTGCTTCTTTTTTTTATACATACCTGTTTTATTGCCGCCACGAATTACCGCTCATAAAAAGGGCGGTTAGTTATATCTCCAGCGTGGCGCTTGTTACCAAGTTCGGCAATGCGTTTCTTAAGATACCAATTATCAAAGGCTCTTACAACTCATTCAAATCCATGCGTGACAGAAGCTATGGCTTAAGAATATTTTTTCTTTTGTTTTCTGAAACACGGCAGCGTCTTGCGCCTGTCCTTTTACAGCTTGTATTTCTATATGCAGCCCTTTTTTTAATTTTCTATTATTTCAACATCCTCATCAAACCATTTACCATTATGATACAATTGGTTATCTCTTATATAATTGTTTCTGAATTCAAAAGAATAGATTTCAGCAAAATTGCGCCTCAAAAGCAAAAGGAAAAATCAGACAGGATAACAGGATAAACAAGATTTTGTTTAAAGTGCACAAACAAAGTTAAGTCTCACTCTAACTATCCAGTAAATCATAATCCTGAGGAAGTCATATAGGTGAAATACAGAGAATTGACTGAGAAAATCATTGGCTGTGCATATAGAGTTTACAATTAAATACTCAAAAGCCGTCATTCCGGCGAAAGCCGGACACGTAGTGACACGAAGTGAAGCGTCAGCGCTATCCAGGAAAATACGCTGGATGCCGGATCAAGTCCGGCATGACAAAGTCAGGGTATTATTTTGCAGGGTTATTAATTTTGGTGAACGGAAAGTTGAAATCACGAGCAGCGCACCCGCCGTGCTCGCGCCCGTCGCGGCAGGGGCGCTTGCGCCGCGTGAACGCAACGTAAAGGATTTTGATGAGGATTTACAGGATGAGAGTTGAGGTTTTTTTAATCCTGAACATCCTGTAAATCCTGTCAAAAAAATATTATATCATGTTAAAAAAACCGGTTTCAATCTTTTTTCTTTGTTTTTTTTGCCTGTTTTTCGTTTATGCAGAAGAAACAGCTATCGCTGCATATAATGATGTTAGAGGTTTTAAGACAGCCGCCAGACTGCTTAATAATGGAATGTATCTTGAAGCGTTAAGCATATATCAGGAGATTTCAGATTATTCGGATAAACAGGACAACAGAGCGCGGGCATTATTGTTCATGGGAACTACTTACAGCCTTTATCTTGATCAGTATGACGTTGCTTTAAAACAATTTGACAAAATCATTAAAACCTGTCCGACCAGCCATGCGGCCTCTGATGCTGTTTTTAACAGCGGAATGGTCCTGTATGAAACAGGAAAATTTAAAAGAGCACATGCTTTTTTTAAAAAATACCTGGAAAAATATCCTTATGGCCTGCGCAGACAATCGGCGGAAGTATGGGCTGACAGCGCGAAGGCTCAGATGTCGCAAATCCGGAAACCTGAAGTGATTACTGCAGCTCCTTTATATAAGAGGGATGTTGAGGATACAAATATCAGGGTTTTGATTAAAAACAGAGCTGAAAAAATTACCGTTTATTCAGAGCAAAACATCTCGCTGCACAATCCATTTTCAAAGAAAATGATTTATCGTAGCTCCGGGCCTGTAACCTTCACAAAACAGGGGAAGCAGCTTGCGGCAAATGGCCGGAAGCTTGATCTCCATATGTGTATGGTCAAAACCGATGGCAAAACTATTATGGTTGATAATCGCAGATTCAGAGGCGATCTTACTATATTAGCGGATTCAAAATCGCTGTCTGTTATTAATAATATTCCGGTTGAACAGTATCTTTATGGTGTTGTGCCAAAAGAAATGCCGCCTAACTGGGCAAAGGAAGCCCTGAAAGCTCAGGCAGTAGCTGCCAGAACATATGCTCTTTATATTAAAGATAAAAGCGCCGACAAACCGTATGATGTGGAATCAACCACGACATCACAGGTATATGGAGGATTTGACTCTGAAAAAAAGGAGTCTAATCTGGCAGTTGATGAGACACGTAGTCAGGTAATTACATATAACGGAAAACTTATTGTCGCCTATTTTCATTCAAGCAGCGGAGGGCATACCGAGGATTCAAAAAATGTATGGAGCGCGGACTTGCCGTATCTTAAAGGAGTTCCTGACAGTTTCAGCGCAAATATTCCAAATGGCGAATGGAAATTTTTTGTTTCATATAATGATATGCAGAATCGTTTGAACAAGTACGGCCTGAATATTGGACAGATTAGGGGGCTCAATGCCGCCGGTGAGTCTCGATCAGGACGTTTACTGGGAGTAAGGGTTATTGCAAAGAACGGGACAACCGAACTAAAAAGCAATAATTTCAGAATAAAGGTTGGAGCAACCAGATTAAAAAGCACGCTTCTAAAAATAACTCCCGATCATGACGGCATTCTTTTTATCGGCAAAGGTTATGGCCATGGAGTTGGCATGAGTCAATGGGGCGCCAATATGATGGCCCAAAAAGGGTTCGGTTGTCAGGATATTTTAAAACATTATTATCAATCTGTTAAAATAGTAACTCTGAGCAGCCAATAATGATGAATTCGTAAAAAGTCGAATTCATCAGGTGTTATGTGTTATGTGTTATGTAAAAGCAATTTGTTATTTAGTGCCTGAACGAAAACCCCACTTTTTGTCATTTCGACTAACGTGCAGCGCAGGCGCTTGCGCCGCGTGAGGGAGAAATCTTAAATTTCAATATTAACAATATGATAAGATTTCTCGCTCCGTTCGAAATGACAGCTTTGGATAGTTTTCACTCAAAGAGACTGTCGCCGATGCAACCACATGAAATAATAAAGCAGATCCCGATTTTTAAAACATTAAGCGATTCTGATCTAAACGACCTTGTTGGTTCGCTTCGCCTGAAACCCCTGAAACAGGGTCAGGCCCTTTTCTGGAAGGGCGATGAAGGAACTGCTCTGTATATCGTAAAAAAGGGGACAATTAAAATTGTACTTCCGTCAAGAGTGGGCGATGAAATTATCGTTACAATGTTTTCAAAAGGGGATTTTTTTGGAGAAATGGCCCTGCTGGACGGAGAACCCAGATCTGCAGACGCTGTTGCAATAGAACCATCTGAAGTATTTATCCTCAGCAGAGCAAACTTTCTTTCATTTCTACAGTCCAATGTTAATGCTATTGAATCGATTCTTTCCCTGCTTTCGAAAAGACTGCGCAGAACAGATGACATGTTGGAAGACACCTGCTTTTTGAATATTTCAGCAAGGCTCGCAAAAAAACTGACAGAGCTTGCGGAATCTCACGGACGAAAAAAGGGCAGCGAAGTGCTTATCGACCTTTCTTTAACGCAGAAAGAGCTCGGCGATATGGTCGGAGCGACACGGGAAAGCATTAATAAGGAGCTTAAATCACTACGGGAACAAGGTCTGATAATAATTGAGGAAAGCAGAATCCAGATATTAGACATATCTCGTCTGAAAAGCAAAATTTATTGATTTAGGAAAGGAGAACGCATTTCATGTTAGCCGTTAAATCAAAAACAGATCAGGTAAATATGGCGATGATAGTCACTTCGCTGTTTCTGTTCATTATATCATCTTCGTATGCTTATGCCTCGCAATCTACCATTACAGAGGCCGAGGGGTATGCCTGCATGGGTGAGGACAGGTCAAGGAGACAGACGGAACAGGCTGCGCTGGAAGCCGCAAAGAGAAACGCAATAGAGTTTGCATCGACCTACATGACAAGCGAGACGCATATCAAGGACTTTGAGCTTGAGAAGGATTTGGTGTCTGCATACGCCAATGCCACAGTGAAAATCATTAAGGAACTCGAGAAGAGCTGGTACAAAGATGCGAACGCAGGGGATTGCTTCAGGATAAAAATTAAGGTCGAGGTAATACCTGATGAAAAGGCAATGGATAAAGTTTCTAAAAGAAATGATGTTGTGGATAATCCATCTGCCCCGCTCCATGTCCGGCTCTGGACGGATAAAAAGGAATATGAGCGTGGCGATAGAATGAGGATTTACATAAAAGGGAACAAGCCTTTTTATGCCAGTGTCATATACATGGATGCCGCCGGGAAAATGGTTCAGATCCTGCCCAATCCATACAGAAATGACAACTATTTTCAGGGCGGGACTATCTATGAAATTCCATCAGGCAAAGACAGGTTCGATCTTGAAATAAGCCCTCCATTCGGCGAGGAAAATATAACCGTATATGCAAGCACATCACCGCTTGGCGAGATAGACCTTCACTCTCAGGGAGGAGTCTATTTTGTCAAGACGAAAGCAAGCGACATCGGTGCAAGAACAAGAGGAATAAAGTTGACTGGAAAATCAACCGGCAAGAGTAGCTATGCCTCTGAATTCTATGAGAATAACGCTGAAGTTAAAACAAGGTCTGCGAAATAAGTTTGAAGAAAAAATGAAAACCACCTGAATCCGTTCTTTTGGGCCGTGTTTATACTTCATGGCGAAGGTTAAAAGGCATTTAGCGCTGATTTGGCAAAAATGGGGGATAAAGGCCCCTTATTTGGTTTAATTTATTGATTTAGGCCATAGTTATAGTGTAATTTATGAAGTAATGGATTTCATATCTAACATGTGATCTATTTCATTGCAGTTTTTATGACAAATAAATTATAATAAAATTGCAGAAATGGTTTTTATGTGAGGGGTCAATATTATGAAAAGAAAAGGTTGCATAATAACAAGGTCTTTGTTGCTGATAATCATGTTTGCAAGCATTTATCTTACCGGATGCGTAGTTGCCGGCAAAAAAACCGCAATTGTTTCCGATATTAAAACAGCCTTCAAGGGAACTTATAAGGTTGATCCATACATGGAAAAGCATATACCGCGGACTGTTGCTATTCTTCCATTTATTGATGAATCAAAAAGTCAAAAAGGGGCTGAAGTTGTGCGCAGAGGTTTTTATAACCATGTCAGCTCCCTGCCATATAAAGACATGGAACTGTTCCGTGTTGACCACCTGCTCAGAAAAGCAGGACTTGTTGATCCTGTTGACGTGCACAAAACACCAGCCGAAAAACTTAAGGAAATCCTGAATGTAGATGCTGTTATTCTTGGAACCATATCAAATTTTGACAAGCTCTTTGCCGCTATTTATTCACAGGTCTCTGTAGGTGCTGAAATAAAGATGTACGATACCGAGGGACATTTTCTGTGGTCAGGCAAGCATGTGGCGCGCATACACGAGGGCGGCATTTCTACCACCCCTATTGGCATTGTTGCTTCAATTATTGCTGCTGCCATGAATGTAAGAGATATACAATTGCTTAGAGCATGCGACGATCTTTTCAGAGATATGGTCAAAACAATCCCCACAATGAAATATGCCGAAGCGCTCCGAAAGCCGCGTATTGAGATGCTGGCACAGGATTCAAAAGGAGAACCCAGGAAAGCCGGCGATATAATTAAGGTGGCATTAAAAGGGGATTCAGGAATGCAGGCCTGGTTTGATATGGGTGGTTTCAAAAAAGGTATTGACATGGAGGAGGTTGAACCCGGCGGATATGTGGGATCTTACAGGGTAGTGCCGGGAGACAATATAAAGGATGTTGTTGTTACAGGGTGTTTATCTGATGATGCGGGTAATACAACAAGCTGGGTTGATGCAACCAGAACCGTAACCCTTGATACAACTCCGCCGGATGCCCCAAAAAATGTAATAGCCGCAGGTCGTGATAATACTGTTTTGTTAAATTGGGATAAAAATGCAGAGGATGATCTTTCAGGGTATATAGTTTACAGGAGCGATACTCCGCTCAGCGGTTTCAAGAAGATAGGACAAACCGAGTTTGCCGGGTTTGAAGATAAAAACGCAATAAATTTAAAAGCCTGTTATTATAAAATTTCGGCTGTTGATCTGGCTGGGAATGAAAGCAGCAATGAGGGGCCTGTTACAGGCACGGCAGTGCCTCCCGGTCCCACTTATGTAAAAGGTAAACTGGAAAAGAATACAATATGGTACGCGGGAGCAAGCCCATATATTATTGAGGATACAGTAATTGTTTCGGAAAGATGCTCTCTTTTAATTGAGCCGGGCACAATAATTAAATCCAGTGGAGGCGGCGTGGTTATTAGAGGCGGCCTAATTGCAAGCGGCAGTAAAACTCAGGTAATTACCTTTTTATCAGATAATGAGAACATTTGGAAGGGGATTACATTTGACAGCGTTAAGGGTGATAAGAATCTGCTTGCATTTTGCCGGATTAAAGATGCAGCCACAGGGGTTGAAATTAAGTCATCATCGCCGGAGATCAGAAACTGCGAATTTGTGAAAAATGATATCGGCATTAAAATTATCGGAGGCTTTTCAAATCCACAACTAAAAAAATGCATAATTCACGACAACAGATCTACAGGAATTGAGATTATAGATGGAGCAAGAGTTTCCATCACAAACAACCGCGTAAAAAACAATAATACAGGGCTTTTAATTCAGGATGCAGGATCGGTTTCAGTAAAATGTAATTTGATAATTAACAACAAAGGTTGCGGCATTGTTGTTAAAAACAGCCAGGCAGCAATTTCAGGAAATAACATTTATGATAATGTCCCGTCCGATATGAAGGGGGCCTTCCATGGCAAAGCTGCTGATGCTAATGATAACTGGTGGGGTAAAGCTGACTGGCATGACCTTTTGACCAATACCAGTGGACGAATAAATATCAAAACAATCCTCGATGGTCCGTATCCTGATGGAAAATCGATTGCTATTCCGGTTATAACGGAAAATCTTGGCGGACTGATTGATAAGGATTCAATCCTTGCATTCTCTGACAGCCCTTACAGAATAACAAACGACCTGATACTGGATAACGGTGCAACACTTTATATACAGCCCGGGGTTATGCTTTTGTTTGACAAGCAGTTTTCGATTCTAACAAAAGACGGCGGTGTGGCTGCCATGGGAACAAAAGATAACCCGATTATATTTACATCTTCCGGTTCTTCCCCTTCGCCTGGAGATTATACACACGCTGTATATTTTTCAGAACCAACCAAGGTCAGCAGCTTTTTTAAATATTGCAAATTTGAATATGCCACAACAGCTATAGATGTCCGGCATGGAATGCCTGAAATCGCATACTGCCATATTGTAAATAATTCTCAAAGCGGCATCCGGTGTGGAAACGATGCCGGGCCGAGAATATTGTATAATACGATTGCAAAAAACCTGGGGACAGGCGGAATAGAATGTGTGGGCATGGCAAAACCAAAAATTCATCACAACAACTTTATTGAAAATGCCGTGGCGATTCAATCTTTTTCAACCATCTATATTGATGCCCGCCATAATTTCTGGGGCAAGGTGCCGCCTGACGATACAGTAATATGGGGTAAAAATATAAACATAAAACCCTGGCTCGAAGCGCCAGATATGGATGCATTTTTATTAGGGGATTAAATGCATAGAAGACTCTTTATAAAGCTTTTAAGTCAAAGCGCCTTTGTTTCATACGGCTTGCTGACCTGCCCGGTTCTGGGGTGGTCTAAGAGCGCATTTGATTTGGCGCTTGAAGGGCAGAATCTGATCCAGCAGAAAAATTTTTCCAAAGCAATTAAAGCGCTTCAAGATGCTGTACGCATAGATCCGGAAAGCGACTGGGCTTTTGGTCTTCTTGGACGGGCACATCTTGGGCTTGGACAAAAAGCAGAAGCTGTTGCTGGGTTTAGAGAGTCAGTGCGCCTGAATCCGGCAGATACATATTCAAGAATGATGATAGAAATCATTACCCAGAATCCGATACCAAAACTGGAAAAAAAGAAAAGGCCTCTTACTCCTCTTGAAAAGGAGGCAATGCATGAAGAGCGGGACATGCTTAAAAAACTGCGTGCTGAGAAAGGGCTGGGTTATAAAGTAAAACGGGTTGTTATTGATGCGGGTCACGGTGGATTTGATCCAGGCGCTGTCGGACAAAAGGGTCTTAAGGAAAAGGATGTAACATTAGATCTTGCTATAAAGCTGCATGAAAGGCTGGCAAGGAAGGGAAAAATCAAATCCTTTCTGACCAGGACAGGAGACTATTACATTCCTCTTAGCGCAAGAACCGCTACTGCAAATCAATTTCAGGCGGATCTGTTTATCAGCATACATATTAATGCAAATAAAAACAGACAGCCAAGCGGGTCGGAAACATATTTCTGTTCGGAAAAGGCTTCAAGCGCGGAAGCTGCAAAGGTGGCAGCCCTGGAAAATTCGGTGCTTAAGTATGATGAGCCTTACAAGAAAAAGCAGGGCTATATAGATATTGAAGAGATTTTGTTTAAGTTTGAACAAAAGCTTAACTGGAGTGAAAGCGGAAAGTTTGCAAAGGCTTTTCAGGCACGTTTTAAAAAGAGACTGCCGCTGAAAAGCAGGGGGATTCATTCAGCCAATTTCTATGTTTTGCGTCGTGCTAAAATGCCTGCAATACTCCTCGAAACAGGATTTATATCCAATCCTGATGATGAAGCAAAGCTAAAGCAGCCTGCTTTCAGAGAAAAGATTGTGGATGCAGTGGCAAGGGGGCTTGTGTGAGAATCAGGGGTCAGGGGCCAGGCATTAGGGGCCTGGGATCAGGGATCAGGGATCATGGGTCAGGGATCAGAGCAAAATATGTTATCTTTGCCGTGCTTCTGTTTTTTTGTTGTAGTAGTGTTGTTGCAGCAGCGGATGTAAACGAGCTCATCTTCCAGGGGGCTGACTATCATTACAAGGGGAATTTGGATAAAGCTGTAAGCAGGTTTGAACAAGCAGTAAAACTTGATTCTGAAAATGAATATGCGCATAACCAGCTTGGCATCCTGTATGGAAAAAAAGGCAAATTTGACAAAGCTTTCAGAGAATTTTTAACTGTTGCAGATATAGACAGGCAAAATACTTTCGCACTCTTGTGGGTCGGTATTCTTCACCTGCGTAAAGGGGAAATGAACCAGGCCTTTGAGAGGTTTGATAAAATAATTCAAATCGATCAGAACAGTGCAGACGGCTACTATTTTCTTGGAACTATCTACAATTTCAGGCGTAATCCGGTTATGGCTATCGAATATCTGAAAAAGGCGAGGAATGCCGATTCCGGAGAGGCAGACACCCATTTCAGGCTGGCAAAAGCCTTTCATAATGCGGATATGATTGCAAATGCATTGCTTGAATACAACAGGACGCTCGAAATCAAACCTTCATATACAAAAGCGCTTAATGAAATCGGATGGATTTACTATAATACCGGGAAGAAAGAGGCAGCCATAAAGCAGTGGAGAAAAACCCTGAAGATAAACAGCAAAGACAGGGACGCTGTTCTTAACCTTGCCAAGGTTTATAATGATTCTGCATGGGATGCTTTTACATCAGGAAAAAGAAAGAACGCTTTAAAATACTGGCAAAAGACTCTTAACATAAATCCAGGCAATAAAGCAGCAAAGTATTATATGGCGAAATACGGTTCAGATTAGGAAATTGGTCGAGTAGTCGAGTGGGAAATTGGTCGAGTGGGTAATGGTTTTCCTATTCAACAACTCGACGACTCAACTAATTTAGGTTAAACAAGGAGGTAAATATGAAAAAGTATGCAATTTTAGCAATAGTGTTTGTCGGGCTGCTTATTTTGCCCGCTTCTGTTTATTGTGCACAATGGCAGGATTTAGTCGAACAGACTGCAACCGGCAAAATTAACTGGACAAAAGGGGTTGTTCAGGCAAAAGGGATCGGAGCTCCACCGGAAAAATATTACGGCAAACCTCAAGCACGTCCTATGGCGTTAAGAGCTGCAAAACTGGATGCTATGCGCAACCTTCTTGAAGCCACAAAAGGGGTGAGAATCAATTCAACAACCCTTGTCAAAAACTTTGCGATTACAAGCGACATCATTATGTCCCAGGTCGAGGGAATGGTTAAAGGGGCTCAGATAGTCCACCAGGAATATATGTCGGATGGAACGGTTGAAGTTATTATACAAATGAGCCTGATGGGAGGTTTTGCTCAACTGATTCTTCCAAAGGAAATCAAACAGGTTGAATCTATCAGGCCTGTGCCGCCCGTTCACAAAGAACCATTGCCCCCTATTGTTAAGAAACCTTCAGCTCCGGCGCCAAAACCTGTATCAGAGGTTTTCACCGGTATGGTAATCGATGCAAGAGGCATTAATGCAAGGCCTGCGATGGCGCCGAAAATTCTTAACGAAAAAGGCGAGGAAGTTTACGGATCGGCATATGTAAGCCGTGAGTTTGCCGTGCAACAGGGAATGAGCGGATATGCGAAGGATCTTACAGCCGCTCAAAGCAATCCCAGGGTTACAAACAGCCCTTTGACCGTTAAAGGGCTTAGAACTGAAGGACATGGCCGTTCCGATATAGTTATAAGCAATGCAGATGCTTCCAGGCTTCGAAGCGCTTCAGAGCATCTTACATTCTTGAAAAAATGCCGTGTGATGATTGTGGTAGATTAGGCGAAAAGCTCAAGAAAATTATTTAAGGAGGAATCATGTTTAATAGAAAGATATTTATTATGCTGGCAGCTATCAGCCTGCTTTTCTTTTATGCATGCGGGCCAAAGGCAATGGCTCCGAGAGCTGAGCTGGATACGCCGGAGCACCATGTTGCCGTTGGCAATAAGCTGCTGAAGGCAGGCAAAATTGATGCGGCATTTCGTGAATTCAACAGAGCAAAAGAGTTGAGTCCGAAATTTTCACCGGCTTATGTGGGACTCGGCCTTGTTGATGGGTTTAGAGATAATTTTAAAAACAGCCTTAAAACCATGAAAGAGGCAAGGAAATATGCACGGGGAGATGAGCAAAAAATAGCGGTTAATGTGGGATTTATGCGGCTTTATATAATGGGCAAGACAAATATTGATATAAACTGGCTCAAGCTGACTGAAGAGGAATTTGATAAAGCCGTGTTGATTTCCAAAGATGTTTCCGCACCATATTTCTACATGGGTCTGGCCTATAAAATCTCTTATAAGTTCCGTCAGGCTGTTGACCGGTTTTCCAGAGTACTTGAATTAGACAATGGATATATTGCAGAGGCTGATAAGGAATATGCTCTTGTTCAGAAAATCGAAAGAGCAATGCCTGGTTCAAAAATTGGGAAAAAGATTGCTCTTGTTGAAAAGATTACCCGCGCAGATATTGCCGCCCTTTTTATCGAGGAGCTTAAAGTCGATGAGATTTTTAAAAAAAGGACGCCAAAAAAATTCGATATCGCATTTAAAAGTCCGGAGAAGCAGCTTGAAACCGGAATATATGTAAAGATTCTGCCTGCAACCGATATCGATGACCATGTGCTGAAAGCAGATATTGATGCTGTAATCGAAATAGGAATCAAAGGGCTTCAGCCTTTTCCGGATCACACCTATAAACCGTATCAGACTATAACCCGCGCAGAATTTGCGATGATGATAGAAGATATTCTTATAAAACTCACCGGTGTTGATGATTTGGCCACAAGGTTTATCGGCAGTGTTTCCCTTTTTCCTGATTTGAGAAATGATCTTCCGTATTTCAATGCTGTTATGATTTGCACTACCCGAGGCATCATGGTGGCAAAGGATCTTGCGACAGGAGAGTTTGACGCGATAGGTCCGGTTTCAGGCGCAGATGCGCTTTTAAGTATTCGCATGCTTAAATCTCAGCTATAGTAAGGATTAAAAGGATTAAAGGGTAACGGATTATAAGGGATTAGAGGTCAGAGGTCGGAGACCAGAGGTCAGTCACCGACGCGCCAAAGCCGCTTTCAGCCGGCGTAGCCAGGGCTACTTTGGCGAAGTCAGCATGGTGACGGAGCGAGTTTGAAAAAAGTCTTCCTGACACCCGATTGCTGATACCTGATCCCTGTAATTGTAATTAACTCGGAGTATATAATTATGAGGCTTATTATTAATAGAGCGATACCTTTATTTTTTCTTTTTGTTATTCTGTTTCCTTTTACCGCGCAGGCTGAAAACAAGGCGGTTGAAATTGAAATAAAAGGTGATATGGCAAAGGTTACCCTGCTTGAAGGAAAGGCTGATCTGGTTAAAAAAGGGATGATAAAGCCTCAACCTTTGGCGCTTGGAGATTGCGTTGCCCATGGCGATAAAATCAGCACAAAAAAAGGCTCCAGAATAGAGCTTAAGCTGCCTGATAACAGCCTGATACGTTTTGATGAACTTACAACCTTTGAGATTGTATCTGTTGAGTTCGACAAAAAGACAAAGCAGAGAAATATAAATGTAAGCATGGTATTAGGGAAAACATGGGCAAATGTATCAAAAATTTTCGGGCAAAGGGGACGTTTTGCAGTTTCAACAAAAACAGCCGTTGCCGGTGTGCGCGGCACTATTTACAGGGTAAATGTTGAGAAAGACAACTCTGTACTGGTTAAAGTTTATTGGGGCGAGGTCGGAGTAAGCAGCGCTCCCAGAAAAGAGGCTGCTGAGGGGCCTGCCCCCATAATGAAGCCAACTAAGGTGCTGGGACCGCATCCGGTTGCGGGTCCGCATGCTGTATCAATGGAAGAATGGACATATATTATAAAATCCATGCAGCAAATCATTATCCGGCCTGACGGCACACCCACAAAACCGATGCCGTTTCTTGCCATCGAGGATATAAACGACTGGGTGCGCTGGAACCAGGAGCTGGATAAGAAAAATTAAACCCACGAAACACACGAAGATTGATTGTTCCGTAAAAAATCAAAGATGGTCGTGGATATGCCTGTTTTTTTGACTTCTGATTATGGCTTGAAGAATTGAACAATTTAAGATTTTTGAGGCTACGAAATATGCATTTGTCTGTAAAGCGAGGAGAAAGAATAGTACAAGAGAAAGGCTATAAACTTATAGACCTTTAAACTGCAAATGTGAAAGGCGAAAGTTTTCCACAACATTTGATTTGGCAATAATTTGTTTGTGAAAAAAGGGCAGTAACATGAAAAGAATATTATTGGCTGTCGTATTTTTATTAGTATATGGTTGCGCAACTCATAATACCATTAGGCCCCCGACATTGAATTTTGATCTTAATGCACAATCGAATAAAATTTCTGAAAATGATGTGGAATGCATAGTAAAAGCATATTATCAGAAGTCAAAATTAGAACAATATTTCGGCCATGATTTGTTGGAATATGGTATTCTGCCAGTTCATATTTGCCTTACAAATAAGAGTAACTCAAATATTGGAATTGACACTCAGTTTATTAGTATTGTTGACATCACCGGAAGCTCATCTTCTCCTAAGAGTATTGATCAAGTCTGTAATAAAGCCAACAAAAGTTATTGGCGAACTGCTGGTTGGGGCGTTTTATTCGGGGTATTTGGCATTATTCCATCTGCAATAAATGTAAGCAATACTAACAAGAAAATAAGATCCGATTATGAATCAAGGATATTGCAAAGTGGAAACCTTGTTGCCGGTGGCGCAACTGATGGAATATTATTCTTTTCGGTACGAAAAGGATTAAACACCTTAAGTGGAATGACACTAAAAATTCCTCTGATTAATAGACTGACCAATGAGAAGACAATTTTATCTTATAGCTTTTCTGGTATGATTTCTTATAGAAAGCCGAGTAGTACAGACGTCGAAGAAAAAGATAGAAAGATTAATTATACTGATTATGCAAAGAAGGAAATCCCTAAGTTAGAGAATAAAATCAGGATTGTTATGCTGGATTTTGACTGTCCTAAAGGGCAAGAAAATGAATCAAGTGCCATAACAAACTTGACATTAGATACTTTATATCAAATTCAGTGTTTCGATATTTGCACTCCAGACCAAATTAAACAATTGCTAAAAGAAACTCAATTGCAAATGTCTGGTATTAAGGAAAACGTGATCAAAGTGGGTAACTTGATGTCAGCACAGTATATTTTAATTGGTGATATGAATAAGATAGGCAATGAATATTGGATATTAATCAGAGTAATAGATGTAGAAACTGCAAAGCTTATTATATCTGATAGACTTGAATATGAAGGAAATTTATCAGAGATACAGGACACTTATTTAGGATTTATAAAGAAGCTTACGCTGGAGACATTAAAATATTGTAATGCAAAAAAAGACATAGGGGAAATATAGAAGAAGACTTTGGTCTCACACGACGTCTCAATAAACAAGTCCGTCGTAATATAGATAAATTTCCGGAAGACTTCATGTTCCAATTAACCCAAGAGGAGTTTGCCAACTTGAAATCGCCCTTCAAGTATTTTGCAAAACTTGGTATCCCCACACTGCGTGAATGGAAGGCAAAATAACTTAATCAACTGAACCGCCGTATACGTGATCCGTATGTACGGTGGTGTGGGAGGAGGGGAGTCGTGAGGCCCCTCCCTATCCCGATTGGGGGGACAGCCGACAAGGCTGTAGATCTCATGGGGTGAAAGTCCCCTGCCGTCAATTACCCGGTTCGGCCGGCTAGTATATCCGGGACACGGGGAGGTAACAAACCGTGGGGTGTTCGGAAGTAAAAGTCACCGCTGCTGAACGAAAGTTTGGTAGGAGCGGTCAGGGTGGCGAGCAAAAGTGGAGGCCTAAACATTAGAGAATGCTTGCAGCCTCGAAATGAGTACCGTACTGAAGCCGCTGTATGGATGTTGTGGAGGCCGACCTTGTCCGAACGGGGGGAAAGCCGATGCTTTGTGGGAAGAAACGGGTAAACGCACCACGAAGATTTCACCGGGGTAGGGAGCCAGGCATCTACTGAAGGATCTGCAGAGATAACGTCGGGAAAGGCCAACTCCCAGCAGGGGCTCGTAGCAACCTGCAAAGATCTGGTGTACAAGGGTAACACCGAGGCATCAGGAGGGTTTTGGTCTGGCGCATGAGCCGGTATGAGCAATGAAGGAGGTAATGCCCTCTGACGCGGCCCAGAGAGGCCGCGCCGTAAGAGGTAACACCTTAAGCGCAAAGAGGCTCTCGGTAAATGGCGGGCGTCACAAAGGAAACACTGTCCGGACAATGTTGGGCCGGAATCGCAGTGCCAACCTCACTGGATGTCGAGCTGACAATCAAACCATTCAAACAAGGGGCGTATGCGAGCGAGCGCTTAAGTTTCGGTTTGGACGGGAAGGGTTTCAGGGAAATGCCATTGCTGCCAACCGGACTCGGGAAATCCGACCGTCCGGGATGAGAGGGGGGCTTGCGGAAACGTGAGCTATGGTGGAACTATGAACCCGCCGCATATACCGAAAGGGTGCGTGTCGGTAACTCTCCGCCTAAGGTTGTGTGCGCCGCATTTCTACCCGACCATCGTGTGCAGACTGCCAAATCAAGAACGAAAGGAACATATAACATGAAAACGTCAAAACCAATCACCGCGACTTGTCAAGACATTTCCAAGCGGATGGCAACCGGACTCCTGATATCGCTTCTTTGGGTCGCTGTTTTGTCGTCCGGATGTGCCACGACGGGTTTCATCAAGAAGTTCGACCAAGCGAAAATCTCCCAGATCAAGGAAGGCGAAACGACTCGCGCTGAGGTTGAACAACTGCTTGGTCCGCCGACTTGGTGTTCAATGAATCCTCTGACCCAAGAAATCACTTTAGGGTATTTCGGGGATGCGCACGTGGACCGTCCGATCCATGAAGAGGTCACCGAAACGGCCATCGCGGTGCTCCTTTTTCCTCTTGGCGCGCTTGTGCCTCTGCTCCTGCCTCACCACGGTACCTTCAAGAACCAAACCGTTTCCGTTACGATCAGTGTCGATGGCAAGGTGACGAAAATCAGCAGGCAACTTCGGCAAAGCACCGGAGTGAGCAGACTCTTCCAACCAAGTATCTATGGCAACAAGATTGATTTCGCCAAAGTTGCCCAGATTCACGAAGGCGAAACGACGACTGCTGAGCTGGAGAAACTCCTGGGCGTCCCGCAGTTGATCACCGAGGAATCGCACGAGGTCACCTGGACGTACCAATGGAATTGGCAAAAGGGCAAGCAGCATCAGCAAGAAAGCGTTGTGGTGACGCTTGACCCACAGGGCAAAGTGAAAAAGCTCACCAAGGACTCTTGGCGAGGCACTACTCGGTTTTACGGAAATTCCAGTGTGCCGCTTGACCGCAATAACCTCCTCAGAATCCAAGTTGGCAAAACAACACGCGAGGAAGTCGAACGTCTTTTGGGCCAACCACGATCGGAGTCGGTAATGGAAAGAGAGGCAATGACGCAGACCTCTTTGCATTACTTACGGCAGTTGAAAAAGGAGCGATTCTCGTGTTCCGAACAAGTATTTATTATGCTCGACGCAAATGGCGTGGTGGAGAGCATTAACTGACCGAAGTCAAGATATCTCCGGAAGAACTGGAAGGCGAACAAGGCGCTACCTTAAGGCAAAAGATGTCAACCCCTAAAAATAAAAACAGCTATCAAAAAATTAACCTGGGAGATTATATTGCCCATGGCGATAAAATCAGCACAAAAAAAGGCTCCAGGATAGAGCTTAAACTGCCTGATAACAGCCTGATACGTTTTGATGAACTTACAACCTTTGAGATTGTATCTGTTGAGTTCGACAAAAAGACAAAGCAGAGAAATATAAATGTAAGCATGGTATTAGGGAAAACATGGGCAAATGTATCAAAAATTTTCGGGCAAAGGGGACGTTTTGCAGTTTCAACAAAAACAGCCGTTGCCGGTGTGCGCGGCACTATTTACAGGGTAAATGTTGAGAAAGACAACTCTGTACTGGTTAAAGTTTATTGGGGCGAGGTCGGAGTAAGCAGCGCTCCAAAGCCGGATACTGCTTCGCAATCCAGGCAAATTATGAAACCTACCAAAGTGCTGGGACCGCATCCGGTTGCCGGACCACATCCTGTATCAATGGAAGAATGGACATATATTATAAAATCCATGCAGCAGATCTTTATCCGGCCTGACGGCACACCCACAAAACCGATGCCGTTTCTTGCCAGCGAGGATATAAACGACTGGGTGCGCTGGAACCAGGAGCGGGATAAGAAAAATTAAACCCAAATTTTTGTCATTCCGGCGAAAGCCGGAATCCAGTTTTTGCTCGTTCTCGAGAACAAGGAACCGTAAAATATCAAAGTCAGGCTAAAAGAGGTAATAACATGCAAACTGAGAGTATAAAACAGAAAGCCTATCACATATTGGACAATCTGCCGGAGAAAGCAACATGGGATGATTTGATGTATAAGATATATGTTCGTCAGGCGATTGAAGCGGGAATAAAAGACAGCAACAAAGGCCGAACAGTTGATGTCAAAGAAGTGCGCAAGAGATTTGGGCTGACCAAATGAGAGTTCACTGGACAGAGAACGCCATCCAACATCTTGTTAATATTTACGAATATATTTCCACCAATTCTCCAACCTATGCTAAACGGATGGTGGACAGAATCACGCGACGTTCGGAACAAATCGCTATTTATCCCCTTTCCGGCCGTAAAGTACCGGAATATGAAGCCGAGGACATCCGGGAACTGATAGAAAAGCCATATCGGATCATTTACTGTATTAAACCGGATCAAATCGATGTTTTGGCGGTCATTCACAGTGCACGTTTGCTGCCGGATGAAATGTAAAACAGGTCTTATTTTAACATCAAGTTCAACAGTAAGGAGCAAAAAATAAAAAGCGTTTTATAGAGGTGTTTAATGTGATCCAAAAACCTCTATAAAACGATAAAAAGTGTTGTGTAGAGGCAAATAATCCAGGCTGAGTAAATACAGAGAAATTGATAAAAAAATTGCAACTCTGAAAAAGCCTAAAAATATTTCCATTCGCCCGGTATTGATTTATGAAGGTGAAATAAGCGAGTCTGTTGTGGAAAGTGATTTTTTTGATAAAACTATTCACTTTGGGAAGTTGCTGACAGGCGTTTCATAATTGGACTTTGTTTTAAGAATAATCCGGCTCAGGAAAGATATCCCTTCTTTCATTACACCGGCAGATGCCATGATACCATACTCTTGGATATTCTATGCGGATCGATAAATCGCTAATTCGAGGCGAAGAGACAACAAAGGCTAATTTGGTGGGGCATCAATAATCAATAGGTCCATCGATTAATCTAAGGAGGTGTATTTTTGAGATACTTGATAGCTAAACCGGCATTGAGACTCGTCCTTTTATTTTTGTTATTTTTATCTTCATGCGCTTTTGTGCCGAGAACTGTAGACCTTACAAAAATAGAAACTCGTATGGCAATACCACCTGACAATCTTTCGAATTTATACCATGTTCGTTTTGGCATTTTTGAAGACAAACGACAAAATAAAGACAAACTTGGTTTTGCGCGCAATAAATTAATGATGATCACTACTACCGTTTCACTTCAAGGAAACATGTCAAATTTATATAAACAAATAGTTAAGAAAAACTTTGCATCAGTTGGTATTGGAGAAGGTGATTCTGAATTACTTGTAGAAGGTTCAATGCTTGAAGCTAAAACTGATGCTCTTGGTCCAGATAATATTTATGTACAAATAAAAACGTCACTAACGATCATAAATGCAATAAATAATACACCTATTTTTAATAAAATTTTGAAAGGATATCAAGTAGTACCTGTAACTCAGATTTCTAACTTTGCTTGGGAAGAGGCTTTTGTTGGAGCAATGAATCAAATCAATGATCAAATACAATTAATCGCTGTCGAAACTATCAATTTGTTTTCAAAATCAAAAGCTGATCATTATCAAAAACTCGTTGAAGCAAAAAAAGAAAAGGCGCAAGATCTTATTGACGTGTTAATTGAGGGCTTTGACGACGGAATAAGAACTATCAAACAGCAAGATCGCGATGAAGCGCTGATGAACGCAAAACTGCAAGCTATAGAAAGAGCTGGTACAAGTATTACTTCTTTTACAAAAGTTGAGAATTTTACTCTCAAAAAGGAATGGATTGAAAGCAAAGCGAAAGCTGTGCTTTTGCCTGGTTTTCAAATTATTGACAAAGGATACCAAGAAGATGGCACTTATCTTGTAATCTTATCTGGCAAAATAAAAGTAAAACGATAGGTAAAATATGAATCGGGGGGAAATTGCCTTTGAGGACTTTGGTATCAAATCTTCACACCGATCTTCCTTATAAAGGAGATTATGCGATGTCGAAAAAGAAGAAATTACAGAACTATTTGAAACTTGTTGCAGAAGTATGCTCCCTCGCTGAATATTTTACAAAAAAAATCTCGTCCCAACTTCAAACCAGTCACCACATGCTGGATCTTCAAGAACGTTTACTTATTGGGTTAGCTCTAAAAATGTATCATGCTTTTGAATCTTTAGTTGAAGATGCAAAAAGAGAAAGTGCAGAGGCAATTCACCACTTGAAGACTCTTGTAGAAAGCTTCATCTACCTTTATTGGGCGGGAGAAAAAAGAGGAGATAATAAGAAAGCAAGAATTGTCCTTGCAAAGGCATATAATGAAAAGGTTAAATTTTTTAAAAGTAATCCAGATTATCCTGACCAGAAAAGTTATCTCCAAGATTGGGAATCAGTGATTAAAGAGTTAACTAAAGGAATAGAAGACGAGTGGAAGAAAAAGCTTAAAAATAAAAAAATTTTGGAATTAGCTAAAGAGGCTAAAATGGAATCATATTATCACAGAGTCTATCGCTTGGCATGCGAGTCGGCCCACGTCACTGATCTTGTAGAATACATGCCGTTACCATCTGCTTTTACTATAACCCTCGATAGACCTAAAACATCAATTTCATGGAGCCATGTAGCTCTTTATTACGGTCTTCATATAATGTGTGATCTGTTACATGAATGCTCTGAATTTTATAGACTCCAGCTTGATCAAAAAATAAGTAACATAAGAACAAGGATATAGGGAAAGTAGAGGTGTTGGGACGCCCTCGACTAATTAGATTTATGGCTATTTAACCGATAAAGCGTTTTAGCAATTACAGAAGGCGACACTACCGGATGACGGCTGGCTTCATTCAGCAAAATGCCCCCTTTTGCCCGATCTCAGCGTCAAACTCAAATTTTAATCAGCCCAGGGCTTATAACTCATTGAATATTTTGCAAAGGTCTCAAGAAATATCTTGACTTCAGCCTCAATATTGATAAACTTTCTGCGTACAGAAAACTTTTTATTAAAGGTTGGAAAGAATCATGTATAAAAGAAAGTTATATCTGAAAAAAATAATGCCTTTTATAAATAAGCCGGTCATAAAGGTTATTACAGGCATGAGGCGCGTCGGGAAGAGTTGTCTCTTAAAATTAATTATTGAGGGTTTACGCAAACAAAAACAAATCAGTTCAGATAATATCCTGTATATCAACAAAGAGTTGATAGATTATGATTTTATAAAGGATTACAAAGACCTTCACAAATATGTTGCGGACTCTTTTAAAAGACTTAAAGGGGAAAAATATCTTTTTGTTGATGAAATACAGGAAATTCACAACTGGGAAAAAGCGATTTCATCCTTTTTTTCTAATGGTGATATCGATATTTTTATTACCGGTTCAAATGCGCATCTCCTTTCATCTGAAATAGCCACTCTTATATCCGGAAGGTTTGTCGAATTTTCCGTTTATTCCTTAAGCTTTGAGGAATTCCTTTTATTCAGAGACAAAAAAAAAGAGGATGCTACCACTGAATTCGCAATTTATCTGAAATTTGGAGGTTTTCCGGCAATTCATCATTTTGATTTTGATGAAGAGGTCGTTTATCAATATATCAACTCACTTTACAACACCATCCTGTTAAAGGATGTCATAAAAAGAAACAATGTCCGCAATGTGAATCTGTTGGAAAATATAACCCGATATGTATTTGACAATATCGGCAATATCTTCTCCGCAAAAAAAATATCCGATTATATGAAATCCCAAAAAATAAAGGTGGGCATTGAAACTGTACAGAACTATATATCATACCTCCTGTCGACATTCGCTCTTCATAAGGTTTATCGTTACGACATCAAAGGCAAACGCATTCTTGAGCTTTATGAAAAATATTACACAGGTGATATAGGAATGAGGCATGCACTTCTGGGGTATAAAGCAGATGATATTTCAGGGGTTCTTGAAAACCTCGTTTATCTTGAACTGAAAAGGAGAGGTTATAAAATTTTTATTGGAAAATTCGGAAACCAGGAGATTGATTTTATAGCTGAAAAAGAAAATAAAAAAATATATCTGCAGGTAGCCTATATGCTGTCATCCCCCGATACAATAGAAAGGGAATTTTCTGCCTTAAGGAACATAAAAGACAATTATCCGAAATATGTAATCAGCATGGATACGATATTCGGGAATGACTTTGAAGGAATACAGAGAATAAACCTTATAGACTTTCTTTTAAATCCCAAAATATAAGAAAATTGCAACCCTGAAAAAACCTAAAAATATTTCCATTCGCCCGGTATTGATTTATGAAGGTGAACTAAGCGAATCTGTTGTGGAAAGTGATTTTTTTGATAAAACTATTCACTTTGGGAAGTTGCTGACAGGCGGTTCATAATTGGACTTTGTTTTAAGAATAACATGATACCATACTCTTGGATATTCTATGCGGATCGATAAATCGGTAATTCGAGGCAAAGAGACAGCAAAGGCTAAGAAATATTCGCTAACTGGTAAATAAGTTGATAAGTTGAGTCCCTTAAGCCCTATTGATAGGCACATGTCATGATAGAATAAAAAAGTGTTGTGTTATTTTATACAACGTTGTATAAAATAACACAACAACAGACAGAGACAATGTAAAGTGATGGCAAGCAAAGGGAGGAGGTGAAAATGTATACAAATTTTGAAGAGTTATTTTCTGCAAAACGAAAGGCTCTCGGGAAAACTCTTAGGGAATTTTGTCGTGAGAATGGTTTTGATGCGGGTAATATTAGCAAAATCGAAAGAGGCATCCTGACACCACCACAAAGCAAGGAAAAAAGACTGCAATATGCTTCAGCGCTTGGCATCAAGGAAGGATCTGATGATTGGTTGGAATTTTGTGATTTAGCTACCATTAGTGCAGGTAAAATTCCTACTGGTATCGTTTCCGATAAGGAATTGATGGCTGAGGTACCGGTACTTTTTAGATCTATAAGAAAGGAGGGCGTTGAGAAGGCGAAAATCCAGGAACTACTTAAGGCGCTCAAGAAGGAATTAAGATGACATTCAAGACATCGTATCTAACCTATAGGCATGTCGGTGAATATGTAGAAGATTTCCTGAAAAAATACCACTCGTCATTACAGCTGCCAATACCAATTGAGTGGATAATTGAATCTGATTTGGGCCTGCATATAGTTCCTTTTCCCAATTTATATAGAATCTTCAGCCAAAGCGGTTTTTTAAGTGCTGATCGAACGAAGATTTTTATCGATGAATATCAGTATGATAATTTTGTAGAAAAATACAGGTTCACTCTTGCACACGAAATAGGCCACTTTATTATGCATAAGTCATTATATGAAGATCTTTCCTTTAATTCTGAACAGGAATTTATCGAATATTTACAGTCGAAACCAACAAAAGAATTGTATTGGTATGAAACACAAGGAGATTGGTTTGCCGGTCAATTATTAGTCCCAACAAGCCAGCTTGAAAGATATTGTATCGATTTATTAGAGTCTAACCGTGATCAATTTTCAAAAGACAGACACCTTTCACATGAGTTTTGGTCCTATGCCTCGAATGAACTGGCCGAACCTTTTGAAGTAAATCCAATAGTTATCGAAATTAGAATAAGACAGGAAAGCTTCGCAGAAAAATTTAAAGATTACTACCGGTAAATTCAGGGTACAACTGTCCCCAAAATATATATCTGCGATCTTCGTAAAAGACCAAAAATAAAATGAGAAACGCATAAAATCATGGGCTGGATGTCCCAGAAATTCCGAAATTCCTGTACGACATTCGGGACGTCCATTTGTAAATCAGTTGACAGCTTAGCGTCTTGATGATATTGAATTTATTATGCCACGATCAGCGAGATTAGATGCACCCGGTGTAGTGCACCATGTAATTATACGGGGAATAGAACGTAGAAAGATATTCAGAGACAGCCATGACCGGAACAATTTTCTTGAACGGCTCAGTAAGCTGGTACCTGAAACAAACACATCCTGCTATGCATGGGCGCTCATGTCCAACCACGCCCATTTTCTATTCCGCTCAGGAGATGTAGGATTATCGACCCTGATGAGGAGACTTCTTACAGGATACGCAGTGAGTTTTAACCACAGACACAAGAGGCATGGCCAGCTTTTTCAAAACCGTTACAAATCCATAATCTGCCAGGAGGATATTTATCTAAAAGAACTGGTTCGTTATATCCATTTGAATCCGTTAAGAGCAAAGGTTGTTTCTGATATTTCCGAGCTTAACAAATACAATTACAGCGGTCACAGCGTGCTGACAGGTAATAAGAAGTGTGAGTGGCAGGATGCTGAATATGTGTTATCCTATTTTGGCAAAAGAGTCGGCGCTTCGAGGAAGCATTATATTACCTATATGGAAGAAGGAATAAAACAAGGCAGACGACCGGATCTGGTTGGAGGTGGCCTGATTCGAAGCCTTGGCGGGTGGGCCGAAGTTAAGAAGATGCGGTTGAGAGGTCAGGATCGCATTAAAGGTGATGAGCGGATACTTGGCGAGAGTGATTTTGTCATGGAAGTTCTGTCTCGGGCAGATGAGAAATACTCTCGGCAGTATGAACTAAAGAACCAGGGATATGATCTTGAACGCCTTGAGCAGATAGTGGTCGAGATATACGGAATTGATAAAAAAGAACTTCACTTAAAGGGACGGCAGAAAACGCGATCAGAAGCAAGAAGCCTGCTGTTTTACTGGGCAGTTCGTGAATTAGGCCTGAGCGGAACTTCGCTGGCAAAACAATTTAAAATGAGCCAATCCGGCGTAGTTTATTCTGTGAATAAAGGAGAAAGGCTAACTAAAGAGAAGAACTATCAGCTACTCGAATGAGTTACTGATTTACCAATGGACGTCCCGAATGGGTTTTGCTTTTTTATATTTTGGGGGTTTATTGGTGATATCCTCGACTAATTAGACCTGTGGCTATTTAACCGATAAAATTGGTGTCAGGCAAGAGGGTTTCACCAATTCCGCAGAAAGATGTTGCATAATGCAACAGTTTGTGTTAATGTTGCAACATCTAAATAATGCTTAGGAGGATTTTACTATGACGACTGCTGTGAGAGTTTCTGACAACCTGGTCAGAGACGCAAAGATATTTAGTGCAATTGACAACCGATCTATAACAGGACAGATTGAACACTGGTCGAAAATCGGGAAGTGTGCGGAAGAAAATCCTGATTTGACATACAGTTTGATTAAGGAAATCTTGATTGGACTATCAGAGTTAGATCAAGGAGAGTCCTCAGAGTACAAATTTGGATAATTGCTCATGAAAATCATACAATCTCGTTCCTTTCAAAGAAAAGTCAGGCAATTCAGAAAACAAGAGAAAAAGATATTAGACGCACAGATCAAGAGAATCTTCAATAATCCTACCATCGGACTGGAAAAGAAAGGTGACCTTCGAGGAGTTTATATCCATAAGTTCAAAGCCCAGACTATTCAGTACTTATTGTCTTATCGGTTTGGTGGTAATACTTTGGAATTAATAATGATTGGACCTCATGAGAATTATTACAGAGATTTAAAAAGATACTTGAAGGACAGATAAAAGAATGGCGAATCGGTAATTTGGGGCGAAAAGCTATCGAAAGCTAAGAAATATTCGCTAACCGGCAAATAAGTTTATAAGTTAAGCGCCTTAAGCTCAATCAGTTTCCCAGGTTTCTTGAAACCGTTAATTTTTAATAAGTCAATCAGTCATGAAAGGACAGAAAATCGCTGAGGAGTAAGGGTTAAATCTGCTGGAGAAAGCAACCAATAATCCAATGGACATCCCCAAATGCCCCCTCAAAAAGCTCGTAACCCTTGCGATGTTTCAGCAACAACCGATCTACGGAACCGTAATCGAAAATTAGAGCCATGTCAATGACATTATTAGCTTGTCAATGGCATTTCAAAAGGCAAGGGGAAAACTTTGGGGACGTCCTCGACTAATTAGACTTATAGGGATGTTGGGGACGCCCTCGACTAAAGCGCTCGACTAAAGCGTACAGCGAAACGCCCATGATTTTATGCGCTTCTCATTTTATTTTTGGTTTTTTGCGGAGATCGCAAACCGATTATCTGACCCAGTCCGTGTTGATGCGATTGATATACCTTGTCAACGGCTGGTTTCCGCTTCGTTCATAGTTAGTCTTCCAATGCTAATTTATCATCTTTATCCAGCAGATTCTGTTTCGAAATAACGCTTCTGCCCAGTTCTTTTTCGGTTTCTTTTCTAGCATTTCCGGCAACTTTACCCCCGCGCCTGGCAACCTTTTTATTTTGAGGAAACGTATCCGGTTTCTCTTTTTTGGAAATCTCTGTGGTGACACGCTCGCCTAACATTGTAAAAATCAGTTCCAAATCATCCATATGGTCGCGTAAATTTGCTTTTGATTTTTCAGGTAGATTCTTATACTTTTTATATTCAGCCGGCGTCATTCCAAATGTGGCATTGGAAATCTCGGCAGTTAAAATGGCAAAGTCTTTTTGTTCTTCAATCCCTCGTTCTTTCCATTCATCGGTCAGATTCTGCCGTATGGCAATGCCCCTTAATCTTTTGTCAATCCAGTCTTTGGGATAACCCTTTTTCTCATAAATTTCTTTCATCCGCTGTTGAGCAAGTTCGGGATTTTCTATCTCGTCAAGCCGGTCCTGACCCACCTGCGCCAACCAGCGTTTGAATGGTTCTGCCTTTTTGGAAGGAATTGACTGGATTAAGCGCAGGGCACCTTTTGTGTTGACGCAGTCTGTTTGACGCATTTTCCCGTCTTGGGCTGGTAATTTCAACTGTATCCAAATTGGGGACAGTTGAAGTTGAACGAATTCTCTTTTCTTCACCTTGCCCCAATATTGCCTTGGCATAGGACTGTCGGTTAGAGCGGCAATGATATCCACAACTGAGTAATACCATTCATCTTCATGCCAAATCCGGCGGATTTTTTTACTCTGGAAAATCACCAGCTTGTTGGGTTGTTCAGCCATAATATTTCCTTATAATTTACAATTGACAATTATCTGCTTTCCATTATCAATTATCCATTGTCAACTGCCCTTCAAACGCTTTTTGCAGTCTGTACAGCACCCATGATTTTAGGCGTTTCTTATTTCATTTTTGGTTTTTTGTGGAGATCGCAGACATATATTTTCTCTGGTTTATTAAATTCTTTTCTTGGCTTATATTTTCCCGCGCAACCCTCCCCTCTTTTTTATGTCATTATGGCCCGGTGTATTTAAAACCAGTAATTTTTTCAAATTTCTTAACTTCCTTTTTAGGTTGGGGATGCTCATTGCATCTATTCCAATCTTCTAAAACAGATTGAAAGTCATCGTTCCATTTAATAAGCCCCTTTTTAATCCAGTCATTAATTATCCTTAATGGTGAAATCGTTTTCCCTGAAAACTCCTGGATTACAAAGTCATTTAGATCATCGTCGAGAGTTGTCAGTTTAAATCCATGAGCAATGGAACAAGCAGCTATTTTTTGATCAACGTAGCTCAAACTGAAAAATCTTTTAGTTCTTTCATTAATTTTACCGGTTTCGATAATATTTCGTATTGCCTCCAGATATAGTTTAAAATCACCTGATTCTACCTTTGATTTTCCTAATGCTTTTATTTTGCTTTTATATTTTGTTCTCCAGGGATATCGCATTTTAAATTTCTGTGTGCGAAATATTTCCTGAATCATCTCCTGAATGGTAACGCATTCATACCGCTCATCACAAAACATATCCGGAGCTATCCTTATCAGCATCAACACACTACAAGTATCACATAGAATATACATATCAGGAAGCCATGCTTTTTAATTTAATAAGTTCATCCTTAACTGCTTTTGTGTCCAGCACACTTTCAATCCCAAGCATTTCTCCGAGTTTTCTATTTGTAATACTGTCAATCTGGTTAAGGATGATACTTGTAAAAAGAGGGCTTAACGTTGAAATTTTTGCAACATAATCTCTGGGATCATTGCCTATAAATATAATATCACCAATTGTGTGAAAACCTTTTTTAAAATTTGAGTCAGCGCCTCCAATTTTGAGATTAAAATCAGGATCAATAGTTTTGATCTGTTTAACTATCCCAAATAGTGCGTGCCCGTATTTTTTTCCGAAAGTTTTAAGCTTGTTTACTTGGACTCCCACAGGTAAGCCATTGATAAAATCATATACTATATGAACATATTCATCAGGGAATTGAATATAACTTGCAACTTTGTCACAGAAATTTTCTTCTTCTGCATCAAAACCGTCATTTATCTTGATTTCATCCCGTATTGCGTGCACAGCTTCATGTAAAATTGGAAAAATCAGATCAATAATATTCGTGCTGTTGTTAACAAATACTATTCTATGACCATGTATTTTTGTATAATAAGCATAGGCTTTAATTTTTTCAGGAAAATACCGGAATATAACCTTAATTCCAAGGTATGCCAAAAGAGAAAAAGTATGTTCATAATCAGGAGGGATATCCTGACTCAGGCCAGCTCTTTTTCGCAACTCCTTTGCAATTTTTTTTGCAATTTCATCGGTACGATTATGAACTCTTACAACAGGAAGAACACTTGAATTTGCATCATTTTTAAAAAGGACTTCATATGTTCTGGCCATTTCAAGCGCATCTTTTTGCATTGCCGATGTAACCTTGGCCGTCCTTCTTGTGCGGTGGACAGGAACAGATATTGAATTGTCAAAATCTTTTGAAAAGAAAAAATCGGGGTTTACATTAAAAATTTTGCAAAGATTAATTAAATGGTTGCCTTTGGGAACCTGGCCTTTGATCCAGTCAGTTACTGTCTGCCTGGAAACACCTGTCTTTTCTGCTAATTTGACTATTGAAGAATTGTTCTCCTTAATCAAATATTTAATTTTTCCCCCTAACCATTCCATTGTAACTCCTTTATATTTATATGTTTTTATCACTTTGTAAAATATTAAATATATTCATACCAAACTCTCGGTTTATTGTAAAGTAAATCATACACTTTTTTACAATAAAAATACATTTAGAATGTAAGATGTAAGATTAACCTTACTTTGGAGTTATTGTCAAATGTTGGGGCTTAACGTAGTAAACTCGCGGGACATCCATAAATAAGTAAATAAAACATGGTTAAACGGAGGTTAGTTACTTATTTATGGATGTCCCGCACCCCCCGCTCGGGTATGAGTTGCAGGTGTTGAGATACTCGGTTTAAGTCATTTTACGATACTGTGACAAAACGATCAGCAAAATTATACCGGGTATAATTAACGTGGCGGTTCTCCCTATGCTATGCATTACAATCTGATTAACGACAACAAATGTCAGATAAAGCATTATCGACCATTTCTTCATTTCCCAAAAGCCGTATATACAGATCAAGATAATTATTGCTGAAAAACCTAAATATGGTGGCCACCAAAAGCCGATGGACCATGCTTTATCACTGAAAGGCGCAAAAATTATACCTATTACATGAAAGATATACAAAGCGCACATAATTGTAATAATATTTGGTCGTTGTGTACCTCCCGATTCATTTTTGGATTTTAACAGACTATCTTGATCTTTATTTGTAGTCTCTTCCATATAAATATTCCCTGTTTTTCTTTAACCTAAGTTGAGCGATTTTTTGCGAAGAAATGTGCCAAGATCTTAATGCAGCAAAGGGATATTATCATACATACTCATCCTGCCACATGTTCGTAATAAAATCTTTCCAGGGGAGGATACATATATCCCCATCTTTTCGGGGGGTATCTTCAAGAGTGACCAATATATAATTCTCTAAAAGTTCTTCTTCCTTTATTGCAGTCAATCCTTTGAAGTCTTTTCTTGTGATATTTGCCTTCCCTTTTACCTCAATCGCTGTTTTTCCGTTGATGACAAAATCAACCTCAAAGCCTGAAGTCGCCCTCCAGTAACACAGATCACAACCCCCTTTGTAATCGCAGTAGCTTTTTATCTCATGATGGATATAAGCCTCAAATGCCTCCCCAAATTCCGGAGATCTCACCTTGAGACCCCGACGACCTTGCAGAAATCTGGCGACGCCTATATCGAAAAAGTAGAATTTCGAAGTGGAAACCGGTTTTCGTTTGACGGATTTCCGCCATGCAGGCAGATCATCGCCAAGCAGCGTGTCGCGTAGAATCTGAAAATATTCCTGCACGGTTGATCTTGGAACCTGTGCATCGCTTGCTATGTTCGTATAATTAATCATTTTACCGTTACACAGCCCGGCTACAGTGAGAAATCTGCTGAATGCAGGCACATTCCGAACGATGGCTTCCGCTGCAATCTCTTCCCTTAAATAATTTCCCGTATATGCCTCCAGATCTTCAAATGGTGCATCGGAAAAATAGATGGAAGGGATCAGGCCTGTATCCAGGGCTTTCAGTAATTGGAAATCCCCCTTTAACTCCTTGAGAATAAAGGGACGCAGCCGCCTGGTTCTGGCGCGGCCCCCCAGCAGGTTCACGCCTTTATTTCTTAGTTTCCTTGCGCTGGATCCGGTAAGGAGGAAATGAATCCCTTTTTTTTCAATTAAGTTATGTACTTCATCAAGCAGAATTGGCAGCTTCTGAATCTCATCGATGATAACAATCTTGTCATCGTCTGTTATTTCCTGGCGAAGCCTTTGGGGCGCCCTGCTTAATTTCAGATACACATCCGTTTGAAGCAGATTGTAATACCTGTATTCATTTAACGTATGTTGAATCAAGGATGTCTTTCCAGTTTGACGTGGTCCGAATAAAAAGTAAGATTTTCCTTGTAGAATCTCTAATAAATCCAATTGCCTTTTGACATACATTGCCCGCCTCCGTAATAATTGCCATGAATACCGTCAGATATCATGGTTATTGCCAATTTACATGTCAAATATCACGCAGTCAAGACATTTCTTGTGTACCCTGGCGATTTGTGTCTTAGCATACCAAGAAAGAGGTATTGGGGTGTACAGCGGGATGCCCATGATTTATGCGTTAGTGATTGATATGGGATGTCACGTTTATTGGCCAACACCTTGAGTTCTTCAAGCATCAATTGAAGAACCCTGCAGCTTGCTGCGGGGAATCTTCAATGAATGGCCGAATGAAAATCAATAAGAAAAGCGCCCAATTAAATTACTCTTTCATTTCCGCCATCTATCGGGACCTGTGCTCCTGTTGTTTTGGCAAAAGCCGGGCCTGCCATGCAGCAAACAAGGGCGGCAACGTCTTTGGAAGTCACTTCGGTTTTTAACAGATTTTTGGTTTTATATTCCTTAACAGTAAGTCCGTAATGTTTAGCTCGCTCATTTAAGACTTCTTGAGTCCATATGCCGGTATCAAACACGGCATCAGGATGAATGATATTAACTCTAATCCCATCTGCAGCCAGTTCCAGCGCAGCCACCCGGGCAAGCTGGGTCAGGCCTGCTTTGGCAACCGAATAGGCGGAAGCGCAGGGGCCGGGAGCAGAGACGTTTTTTGAAGCGATGAATATCACAGACGGATCAACACCCTGTTTGAGATAAGGGATGCATATTTTCAGCAATCGCTGGTGACTCGATAAATTGATTTCCATGCTTCGATTCCAGGTTTCAGCATCCATGTCTTCAATGCTTTGGCTGTGGGTAAATATTCCTGCATTATTTATCAATATATCGAGGCCGCCAAAATTGCGAACAGTAAATTCTACTGCTTCTTTTATAATTTTATCATCAGAAATATCACAAGTTAATCCTACCAGATCAGGCTGATCGAACATCCGGGTGATTGCAGGGTTTAGATCCATGCCGACAACTGCGGCGCCATGTTCATGCAGAGCTTTGGCACAGGCAAGCCCTATGCCGCTGGCAGCGCCGGTAACAAGAGCTATCTTGCCCTGGAATGTTCGAATTGTGTCTTCTTTGCGCAGTTTGGCTTGTTGCAACTCCCAGTATTCCATATCGAAAATATCTCTTTCCGGCAGGGGTTTCCAGCCGCCTATGGCTTCACCCCACTGAATTGCCCGGATAGTATGAAAAGCAATATCAAAAACAATATTTGCTTCCCTTAGACTTTGCCCAAAAGCCATTATACCGTGCCCGGGCCAGACTCCCCATCTGGGGGCGGGATCAAGGCAAAGCAAACGGCCACCTGCTGCGACAGTGCGCGAGCACGGCGAGTCGGTATTTCGCTGAAAATACTTTTTGTATGCCGAGCAAAAGCCGGTTATTTCTTTTTTAATATCTTTTTTTATTACAACCGGTATCTGCTTTGTGCGGACAACATGATCAGGAGTTAAAGGGCCGCGGGTGGCAATCGAATCTACATTGGTCAGATTGGCAAAGCCGCAGGCTTCAGGGGTGTTAGCCAGTCCGGCTATCATGGCAGACCCTTTTGCCAGAGAAACCTGTTTGCGGATTTTCGCTAAGGTAAGCAGATCCTCTACGGCTTTTGCTTTGGCAATAGAGTCAAATGCCCCATTTGCTTGAAGATAGTTTTCCGCAAGGGAAACAAGATGGATCATCTGTTCATAACTTGTTTTGGCATCATCTGAAAAAGTAAAGATGCCATGGTTCATCAGAATTATGCCTTCAACTTCATGCCAGTTGATATTGCGGATCATTTCATAAACTTTTTTTGCCAGGATAAAACCGGACATTACATAAGGCACAATCAAGACCCTGTCTTTGTAAATTTCTCGAATCAGCCTTTCACCTTTTTCGTTATTGGTGATCGTTACGACCGCATTCGCATGAGTGTGATCGACATATTTGAAGGGTATAATGGCATGCAAGATGGCTTCTATAGAAGGGTTAGGAGCTGCAGGATCGGTCATTGCAACTCTTTGAAGTTTGACCATATCTGTATCAGACAGGCGCTCAAGTCCCGCCATCCTTTTCAGAACTTCCAGCTTGACAGGAGCAAATCCTGAGGTTTGAATCGTTTTCAGATCCCAGCCGCTTCCTTTTATATACAGCAGCTCTTCGATGTCGCCGAAGAAGTTTTTTATTTTAGCCTTTACGGATGTGTTGCCTCCGCCATGTAACACCAGACCGGATTCCCGGCCCAATAATCTGGAGGTGTAAACCCTGAGCTCTAATGGATTATCGGAGAAGCTTTTTGCTTCATTATCGTTCCATAAACTTTTCATAATAGTCTAAATCTTTTTACGACGCCATCAAAATTCGCGTCTGTTTCTGTCCAGACTCCTGTATTGAATTGCCTCGGAAATATGATCGACCTGAATATCTTTTTCTTCAGCCAAATCGGCGATAGTGCGGGCGATTTTCAGAATTCTGTTGTAGGCGCGGGCGGACAGACCGAATTTATCTATGGCTGCTTCAAGAAGATTGGAGGATACATCGTCGATTTTGCAATATTTTTTTATATGACGATTGTTCATCTGGGAGTTGCAAAATATTTTTGTTCTAACAAATCGTTTAGATTGAATTAAGCGGGCTGCAAGTGTCCGTTTCATAATATCTTCTGAAGATTCAGCCCATGATTTTCCAGAAAGGTCTTTATATGGAACCGCCGGCACTTCAACATGAATATCTATTCTGTCCATCAATGGGCCTGAAATTTTTGATCTGTACTTACGAATCTGCTGATACGTGCACCGGCATTCGTGCTTTGGATCGGAAAAGTAGCCGCACGGACACGGATTCATAGCGGCGACCAGCATAAAACCGGCAGGGTAGGTTATGGTTGATGAGGCACGGGAAATAGTTACATTTAAATCTTCCACCGGCTGGCGCAGCACTTCTAATACATGTTTTTTAAATTCCGGAAATTCATCCAGGAAAAGAACGCCATTATGAGCCATGCTTACTTCGCCCGGCCTGGGGAT
Organism: Candidatus Desulfaltia bathyphila; assembly: GCA_014381545.1. Taxonomy (GTDB): domain Bacteria; phylum Desulfobacterota; class Desulfobacteria; order Desulfobacterales; family ETH-SRB1; genus Desulfaltia; species Desulfaltia bathyphila. The sequence goes on along the minus strand of JACNLL010000056.1, from coordinate 6,064 downwards.
ATGGCCGCCTCCGATTAAACCCGCATCCGATATCGTGTGGTGAGGAGATCTGAAAGGCCTTTTTGTAATTAGAGCCTGGCCGCTTGAAAGCATTCCAACTACGGAATAAATTTTGGTGGTTTCAATTGCTTCGTCAAATGTAAAGGGCGGGAGTATTGTCGGCAGACGTTTTGCCAGCATGGTCTTTCCGGAACCTGGAGGGCCGACCATAATCAAGTTGTGGCCGCCGGCAGATGCTACTTCGAGAGCCCGCTTTACATGCTCCTGTCCCATGACTTCGGAAAAATCCACTTCAAACTTGCTGCGATCCATGGCAAGTATAGTAGAAATATCGGTTTTTTCAGGCTTGATTTGAGTGAATCCGCAAAAGAAATTAACTATCTGGGACAGAGTTTTCACAGGAAGAACCGATATCTCATCTACTACCGATGCTTCATGCCTGTTATCGTATGGCACAATAATTCCTGGATAGCCGGCAGTTTTTGCGGCAATGGCCATAGGAAGACAGCCTTTTACAGGTTTTATACGGCCGTCCAGTGAAAGCTCGCCCAAAACAAGGTGCCTGGAGGCTATTTCCGCGGGGATTATACCGGATGCGGCCAATATTCCCAACGCTATAGGCAAATCAAAACCTGTGCCTTCCTTTTTGATGTCTGCGGGGGCTAAATTTACAGTTATCCTGTCGGCGGGAAAGTTGTAGCCGGAATTATTAATGGCGGACTTAACCCTCTCCTTGCTTTCCTTTACAGCTGTTTCAGGGAGTCCGACAGTAGCAAATGTTGGAAGGCCCTGGGCTATATCTACTTCCACTTCCACAAGATAGGCATCTATACCGATAACAGCGCTGCTTAAGATCTTTGCTATCAATTGTTCTCCTCCCTGTAAATAATCTTGGAGAAGTTAGCACGGATTACTATCCTAAGGCAAGTGCATTATCTCTTTACGGTTCTTCTTTTCCGACAAAAAAAGGGATTGCAGTTAATAAAAAACCGTAACCCCTTATATTTCTCACAGATGGTAGGCGATACTGGATTTGAACCAGTGACTTCTACCGTGTGAAGGTAGCACTCTCCCACTGAGTTAATCGCCCATAATTGTTAATTGTCGACCATATCTTTTAATTCTTTACCTACTTTGAAAAACGGCAGTTTCTTGGGATGTACCTTAATTTGTTTGCCGGTTTTTGGGTTTCGACCTATGTACGGCTTGTATTTTTTAACAGTAAAACTTCCAAAACCCCTGATTTCAACACGTTCGCCATTGGGAAGGGCTTTTGTTATTGTGCCAAAAAATGTATCAATGATCTTTTTAACACTTTTTTTGCCTATGCCGGTTTTATCCTTAAGCACATTGATTAAGTTCACTCTGTTCATCGAAACCTCTTTTCAATAAATTTGTTCTGTTTTCTTAACCTGTTATTTAAATTAAAATATGTTAAAATATAGTTAATAGATTGCTTTTAAGTCAAGCATTTTTCCAATATAAATGAACAAATCTCGTTTCCCGAACATTGTCGCGATATTACCTTGAAATCCATATCTTCCATAAATTCTCCGGCAAAGACACCATACTCGACAGAGCATATTACATCGCTAATCCTCTCTGCCAGATGCTCTCGATTCGATTGTTTTAACAAGGTAAGCCATGGACATTTCTTGATGATGATATTAATATGTGAATCTTTTCTCAACACCTCGCTTGCAAAATCTTCGGCATCCAGCTTGAACTTAAGGGCCCTTAGCAGATCCACTTCAGAGGCTGTTTCCAGCTTTAACAACTCTTTTATCTTCCTGGCCTGTATCTTCGGCAGTATTTCCCATACCCTGCCGTCAATTTCAAGGGCCTTGTCAAATGAGTCTGTTTTCTCTAACATCATAAACCACAGACCATCTACGGCAAGAAAACATTTTTTAAAATAGTCACTTAATATTTGTGGATCCATACATTACCTCTTTCATTTTTTACCTTTCCCCAATATTTTTTGAGTGGATTATATTATTTTTAGAATAGCACTAAAAGCCGGGTGATTCAAGTATTACCGGTGTCCTTACTCAATTATCCTGGGCCGGCTTGACTGAACCGCAAAACGGCATTATTAAGAAAGAAGGAAACAAACAATGAAAAAACTTTTGCGATTGAATGGAACTCATCGGATTTATTATGTTTTTTCAATACCCCATCTGCTTGCGGTGGGGAGTTTCATTTCTCATCTTCGCAAATAGATATCGGCTTCTTGATGTGAAGCAAAAATAAAGGGGTGTCAGCAATGAAAAGATACTTTATACTCGCTGTGATTTGTGAGATAATTTTTTTATTGAGCATCGCATGCTTTCCTCTAACAATGGGTGAAGCCATGACTATTGACAAATCCAAGGAAATCGTAAAACTGCCCGCTCCACGGTTTGACGGCAATATTCCGGTTGAGACGGCTTTATTGAAAAGACGGTCTGTGCGAAGCTATGCTGCAGAGGCTTTGACGCTTGCCGAAGTCTCACAGCTTTTGTGGTCTGCGCAGGGCATAACAGATCCAAGAGGTTTTAGAACAGCGCCTTCCGCCGGAGCGCTTTATCCTCTTGAGCTGTACATTGTCGCCGGCAGGGTGCAGGACCTTCCCGCAGGTGTTTATAAATACAGGCCTCATAGACATGAATTGTTCAAGATTTTAGAGGGAGACCGGCGAGCGCAATTGTGTGGTGCGGCTTTAAATCAATCCCCAATAAGACAAGCGCCTCTTGTTATGGTGTTTTGCGCCGTATATGAACGTATCACCGGAAAGTATGGGAATAGGGGCATGCAGTATGTTTATATGGAAGTCGGGCATGCGTCGCAAAATGTCTGCCTGCAAGCTGTTTCATTGGGACTGGGGGCATTAACCATAGGCGCCTTTTATGACGACCAGGTTAAAACAGTCATCCATGCAATGGCTGATGAGCGCCCGCTCTATATCATGCCGATTGGAAGACTAAAAAAGTGAATGATTCTTGCCTCTTGGATGCAAAAATCAGAGCTGTAGCAGAAATGATTTCAGTTTCTGACCGGATCGTTGTTTTTACCGGAGCAGGTGTCAGCACGGAATCGGGAATTCCGGATTTTCGCAGTCCCGGAGGAATCTGGACTAAATTCGATCCTGATGATTTTACCATACAAAAATTTTTAAGGAGTATAGAAACAAGAAAAAAACAATGGAAGATTCTCGTTGAAGGAGGCCTTTTTTCAAGCGTCAGGCCGAATCAGGCTCACTATGCTATTGCAGAATTGGAAAAGACAGGCAAGCTTGATTGCGTTATTACGCAGAACATAGATGATCTTCACCAGAAGGCGGGAAATTCTCCGGATAAGGTTTTTGAATTACATGGAAACATGAAACTGGTTAGATGCCTGAGCTGCGACGAACAATATAATATGGAATATATCAAGGAAAAACTAAAAAAAGGGATTGAAATTCCGGACTGTGAGAAATGTCACGGCATTTTAAAGCCGGATATTGTTTTCTTTGGCGAAGCTCTTCCATCCAGGGCAAAGGATGCCGCGATTAAACACTCCAGGAATTGTGATCTTTTGATTGCTATAGGCTCTTCACTTGCGGTCTATCCGGCAGCTTTTATGCCGGTATATGCAAAAGAAGCAGGCGCGAAACTGGTTATCATAAACATCGGCGAGACGCCATGTGACGAGCTTGCGGACATAGTCATAAACAGCAAAGCCGGCGAGACAATGGCGAGAATAGTAAAGTTGTTTGGTGATCCCAAGGGGAATCGAACCCCTGTTACCGGCGTGAGAGGCCGGTGTCCTGACCGCTAGACGATGGGACCACTTGTTGTAGCTCACTTTGTGGTGGAATAAATATTGATGGCTTCGTAAAAAGTCGTCACTCCGGTGAAAACCGGAGTCCAGATGGTTTGCAACTGCTTGAAAAGACTGGATTCCGGCTTTCGCCGGAATGACGGAAAACGGTATTTTTGGACTTTTTACGAAGCCATCAATATTGAAGACAGGCGATTTTGTCAAATATTATTTTATAGGATGTCAGGTGTTTTCGACTTTTTCCCTTTTCTAAATCCGAAGATAAGATAGACAATAAAACCTATAAAAGGAATGGATGCTATAACTCCCCAGAGGACCTTCTTTTTTATAGTGCCGAAATCTTTCTGTGCAACATCGACAATTGCCCAGATGGTCATTAAAAAAAATGGTATGCTTATTCCAATGAATGTAATGGCTGTTTTCAAAACCGGTTTCAACCTCTCAAAAATTTGGCGATTTTTAAGATAATATTTGCGTAATATTTGCTGTAATTATAGCGCAGCAGTATTTTATAAGCTTTTTTGTCGTCTATTCCTGCCCGCCAGCCATGATGTTGCAGGTAGCTTGCGATACTTGCTATGGCATCGGCATGATTAAACAGGTCTATACAGCCGTCGTTATTGCCGTCTTTGGCAAGCGCAAGTATATTGCTGGGCATAAATTGAGCAATGCCCATTGCGCCTGCATATGATCCGTAAACAGACAATGGGTCGATATTTTCCCTGTTTGCATATTTGAGAAAATCTTTTAGCTCAGAATATGCCCATGTTGATTTCTTTTCAGCCTTTTTATCAAATTTTTCCCTTGTAAAAGGGGATGAACCTGAAATTTTGCGCCATAACATATTTTTTACATGTTGGTCTTTCAGGGAGGCCATGGTTGAAAGCGTGTTTAATATAGACCTTTCCCCCAGATAGGTCCCAAGCCTGGTTTCGACCAGTATTATGGCAGCGATGATTTCTTTGTCCACACAGTATGTCCTTTCCATATTCTCAAAGACTGTCCTGTGTTTTTTAAGATATTTTTTTGCCTTTTTAATCGACCTTTTTGAAATAAACTGATCGTAATTTAATTTGCCTTCGCTGTGACTGAAAAAGAGAGAAACCCCTTTTGCGTCAAAATAGACCCCTGGCTTGGCATAGAGCGCATTGATTTTGTTTTTGTTAAAACCGTCTTCTATAAGCCTCTTTTGCAATGTATTAAAATAGCTGGCTTTTTTATTTGTACCTGCCGGAGTTTGGGCTGGCAAAAAAAGCTGCAAAGCCATAAGACAAATAAAAATAAAACAGTTGCAAGTGGTTATTTTAATGCGCAACATAAATTTTCCAACTATTTTCACCACTGAGTACACAGAGATCACAGAGTCCGCTAAAGTGTGGTGGCGTGTAACGGAATCATTTCCTGCTTTCGCTTTGTAAATGTGGCTAACTGCCTGTATCCTGCTGAAAACAGCATCGGCAACACCCTGTCATAGTGTTGTCCCACGCTTTCCGGATTATGGGCATCTGACCCGACAATAATGTTTATCCCTAATTCATGGCATTTATTAATAATTTCCATGGATGGGAATATTTCATTAACCGGATGTTCATATCCGCTTGTATTTACCTCAACAATTAAATCTTTATTTTTTATTTTTAATAGTATTTTATCAAGTATTTTATCAAAAGATATCGATGGCTTCCATCCGAATTTTTTCACAAGGTCGATGTGGCATACAACATCAAAATAGTTGTAATCCAGCATCTTTTCAAGTTGTGAAAAGTAAAGGCCGTATACATAATCGATATCCGGTTTGCCCTGTTTCCACTCGGACTTGCGTGTGACTATGTCCATCTTGCCTAAAAAATGCAATGAGCTTCCTATTACATCAAATGAATATGTATCCACAATCTTTTGGAAAAAATCGGTATATTCCTGGGCGAAATCCAGCTCAAGACCTGCCTTAACTTTAATAAGGCCGCGGTATTTATGCTTTAATTTTTGCACAGCCTGGAAATAGAAGGGGACCTCTCCCGGGCTCATTGAAAGCCTTTTCCCGTATTCGTGCATTGTAAGGTGATCCAGAAAGCATATCTCCTTTAAACCGATGGCAACGGCTTTTTGTATATATGCCTCCATGGAACCTTTGGCGTGGTTGCAAAGTTGTGTGTGGACGTGATAATCGATCATTTCTTTATTACTCAAGTTTCGCACCCTTTTTATTTATTAAAGCCTTTAAACGGTAAGGGCCAAAATAAATTTTTAAAGCGAAATATTA
>JACNLL010000057.1 GCA_014381545.1 Candidatus Desulfaltia bathyphila | reverse complement strand
TTGATTATAACTGATGCGATAAGCAGCAAAAACCGTAGTTATTGTTTGAGCATAAGTTAAGTTGTTTGAAAGTCAAATAAGGAATAATAATTGAAATCGACTAAAAATAAAAACAACAGAAACATCCCGATTGCCATTATCGGCATTGGATGCTTCTTCCCAAAATCTCCGGGATTAAAAGAATATTGGCGTTTAATATCTAATGGCGAAGACGGTATAACCAAAGTTCCAAAATCGCACTGGAAGCCTGAAGATTACTTTAACAAAAATCCAAAAGAACCAGACCATGTTTACTGCAGACGTGGCGGTTTTCTTTCCCCTGTTTCATTTGACCCAACCGAATTCGGCATTCCTCCGTCTTCCCTTGAAGCAACAGATACCTCACAGATTCTCAGCCTCATGGCCGCAAAAACAGCTCTTGATGACGCAGGCTACTGGAAAGGCAAAAACTTCAACAGGGATAAAACAAGCGTAATACTCGGAATAACCGGAACCCAGGAGCTCGTTATCCCCCTGGGTGCAAGACTTGGATATCCAAAATGGCGCAAGGCTCTTCTTGATTCAGGAATCTCTGCTGAAAAAGCCCAGGAGATAATCGAGCGGATATCCGATTCATATGTATCGTGGCAGGAAAACTCCTTCCCAGGTCTTCTTGGAAATGTCGTGGCAGGAAGAATATGTAACCGGCTCGACCTGGGGGGTACTAACTGCGTGGTTGATGCTGCCTGCGCCAGCTCGATGAGCGCGATACACCTTGCGGTAATGGAGCTTATGTCGGGGCGTTCAGACATGGCTCTCACCGGTGGAGTGGATACTTTAAACGATATATTTATGCATATGTGCTTTTCCAAAACACATATTTTGTCTCCTACGGAAGACATCAGGCCCTTTTCAAGGGATGCGGACGGAACCGTGCTTGGAGAAGGGGTCGGGATAGTTGTTCTTAAAAGACTCGAAGATGCTGCAGAGGATAACGACAAAATCTACGCTGTAATAAAGGGCATTGGTTCGTCAAGCGACGGTAAATCGCAGAGCATATATGCGCCTAGGGCTGAAGGACAGGCAAAAGCGCTTCGCACGGCTTATAAGAATGCCGGAATAGATCCTGCCACTATTGGCTTGATTGAAGCTCACGGCACAGGCACCAAGGTCGGAGACATGGTAGAGTTTCAATCGTTATGCAAGGTTTTTGGTGAATCAAACAAAAATAAAAACATATCATCCAATATTCTTAATTCCGGCAAGTGCGCTCTCGGATCAGTCAAGTCGATGATCGGCCACACCAAAGCCGCAGCCGGAGCAGCAGGTTTGATTAAGGCCGCTCTGTCTCTTTATCACAAGGCCCTGCCGCCGACATTGAAAGCCGACAACCCTGATCCGGAATTAAGAATAGATGAATCCTCTTTTTATTTAAACACAGAAACCAGGCCATGGTTCTCAAAAAAGGATCATCCTCGCCGCGCGGGTGTCAGCGCTTTTGGATTTGGCGGAAGTAATTTTCATGTCCTTGTCGAAGAATATAAGTCCAAAAAAAGAGATATCTCCTGGGACGGATCAATTGAAATCGTTGCGCTGTCCGCTTCAAGCAAAAACGGGCTTGTTAAACTCGTCAGCACCCTGAAAAGCTCAAGCGGAATGTCAAATAAAGAGTTTTCAAAAACAGCCGCTGATACCAGAACCGATTTTTCATTTAATGATCAGCACAGGCTTCTGTTCGTCATTAAACAGCCTCTTAATTCTTACGGATACACATCCCGGCTTTTTGACGAGGCATTGGACGCGCTTAGCGCAAACAATCAGAAAGGGGCATGGAACCTGCGAAATATCTATTACGGAGGCCCTGATTATATCAACCCTGAAAACCGCGGTAAAATCGCATTTATGTTTCCCGGCCAGGGCAGTCAATATACGCAAATGGGATGCGACCTTGTTTGCTGCTTTCCGGAAGCCCTTGAGGTCATGGAAATTGCAAACAGCAAATATAATAGCGGCTATCTATCCGATTATATCTATCCTTTTCCAGCTCAAACAGACAAAGATGCTTTAAAAAACACGGATATCGCCCAGCCGGCCATCGGCGCGGTAAGTCTGGCAATGCTTAACATCCTTCAAGGATTCGGCATAAAGCCCGATGCCGCATGCGGACACAGCTATGGGGAGCTGCCTGCCCTTTATGCCGCAGGATGGATGGATATTGACACTCTTTTTGACCTTTCAATAGCCCGCGGCAATTTAATGGCCTCAGCCGGACGCAATAAAGATGACAGCGGTACCATGCTGGCAGTAAAAGCGCCGATTAACGAACTTGAAGAACTGATTAACTCCTCAGATACAGGCGCAATCCTTGCCAACAAAAACAGCCCAAACCAGGGGGTTTTGTCCGGCTCTGTTGAGTCTATTGCCCTGGCCGACAAAATATGCAGGCAAAAGGGGTTTAAAACAATAAAACTTTCCGTGTCCGCCGCTTTTCACAGCGCTCTGGTAAAGGATGCTCAGAAGCCGTTTGCCCGGCAAGTGCAAAATGCAGATATTGTTCCATCAGGGGTGCCTGTCTTTTCAAATACAACCGGAATGCCTTACCCTGCCGATTCCGACAAGGCAAAGAAGCTGCTTGGCGGACAAATCTTACGTCCGGTTAATTTTGTAAGCGAAATCAAAAATCTATTTAAAGCCGGTGCGCATACATTTGTGGAGATCGGCCCGAGATCGGTGCTGACAGGTCTTGTTAAATCAATATTAAGGGGCCAAAATTTTCAGGCGGTTTCTATGGACAGCTCTTGCGGAAAAGGATCAGGAGTGATGGATCTGGCTAAAACACTCAGCCTTCTCGCCTCTCTTGGTCATAATGTTAATTTAAACAGATGGGAAGATCCTGTCAGAGAAACGCAAAAACAGCTTATGAGCATATCTGTTGCAGGAGCAAACTATAAGTCAAAGCCAAAACAAAGGAAAAAAACAACAAAAGCTATTAAAAAACTTATAACCGGTATACATCCGGAAACTCATACAAAACAAAATACAGTTTCAACGCAAAACCACAATAAATCGGATAAAGCTATGGACACAAATATAAATAAACAACCCGACCTGATTGCAGATGCTTTAAAAACGGTCCAGGAAGGGATGAAATCGATGCAGGCTCTTCAACTACAAACTGCTGAAACTCATAAAAAATTTCTGGAAACCCAGTCAGAGGCAAGCCGCATGCTGCAAAATATGATGGAAAATACCAGGCGCATGGCTGAAGCCTCTATTGGTATTAAAGAACCCTCTGGGAGCATTAAAATAGAGCCGCTTGCAAAACCACCAGCAGAACCGGATAACAGGAATATCGAACCTGAAAAAGAGGTCTCTTTCAGCCCGGAAATCCCTGATGTAAAGGCTATAGATGATACAAATACTGCTATAAATGAAGATGTACCAGGCAATAATAATTTACAAAACAGTAAACTGATACAAGATAATATGCTCGAAGTGATAAGCAGCCTCACAGGATATCCTGTTGAAATGCTCAATCTTGACATGGATATTGAAGCAGACCTTGGCATTGATTCCATAAAAAGGGTGGAAATACTTTCCTCAATCGAAGAAAAAATGCCTGATCTGCCTTCTGTTTCTCCTGAAATCATGGGCAGGCTGAAAACACTTGGCCAGATCACAGACCACTTGTGCGGAGCCGAAAAAACAGATGAGCATAAGCCACAGAAAACTGGGAAAAGTTCAAATAAAGTTGAACTGCAAAAGCGAGCGCATTCCTCGCAGCTTGCTGCGGGGTTAGCGAACGAATCTGAAAATAGCAAACTTCCTTACGGTCGCTGCGAAGCACTGCCGTCAGGCAGAACATTCGCCGCAGCTTGCTGCGGGGAGCTTCAAAAAACAGCAAAACCTGTAGATAAACCAATAGATATAATAGATAGAAAAATAGTGTCAATGGCTGAAAGCCCGCTCGCTTATGACAGAGGACTATCTATTCCGGCCGGAAGAAAAGTCTATATCACTGAGGATAAAACCGGCCTTTCACAAGCAATCGCCGATGAACTGGCATCATTTAATATAGACGCCAAAGTTATTTCACTCAAAACATTAAAGGAAAAAAAGGATCTGCCTCCGGCAGGAGGTCTTGTAATAGGGGCTATAGACTCACAGGACGAGACTTTCTTAAAGGATGCCTTTGCGGTTACGAGTCTGATTTCCCGGCAACTGATAGATTCAGCCACAGAAGGCACGGCTGTATTTGCGACAATAACCAGCCTTGACGGAGCATTCGGCTTTAAGGGCAAGGGAATGGCCAACCCTGTGTCCGGCGGACTTGCAGGGCTCGCCAAGACCGCTTCAACTGAATGGAACGGCGTTAGATGCCATGCCATAGACATAGCACCGGATTGGAAAGACAAAAAGGGGATTGCAAAAAATATTGCGGCCGAGCTTTTAAACCCCGATCCATCAGGGCCTGTTGAAACCGGCCTGAACCCTGACATGCGACTTATATTGGAGCTTGTGTCTTCTCCTTATCCAAAAGACGCAATAGATATAGATCTTAATCAGGATGACGTAGTCGTCATAACAGGAGGCGCCAGAGGCATAACAGCAGCAGCGGCATACGCCCTTGCGAAACATGCAAAACCTACCCTTGTTCTTCTTGGTCGCTCCCCGCATCCATCGCCGGAACCCGAATGGCTTGCTTCCGCCCATGATGAAGCAGCAATAAAAAAAGCAATCATCGAAAATGAATTGAGCAAAAAAGATGCCTCGCCCGCCTTGCTGGAAAAATCATTTAAAAAGCATCTTGCAAATCGCGAAATTTCAAAAAACATGCAAAAACTTAAAGAAACCGGCGCCACAGCACTTTATTATTCGGTGGATGTCCGCGATTTTCAGGCCGTCAATTCCGTTCTTGATGATGTCCGCTCTGCTCACGGTCCAATAAAAGGGATTATACATGGAGCTGGAATTTTGGAAGACCGCCTTATAACAGATAAAACTATTGAGCAGTTTGAAAGGGTTTTCGATACAAAGGTTAATGGGCTCAAAGCGGTTCTTGAAGCTACTAAACAGGATAATCTTAAATATATTGTGCTTTTTTCATCAATAACCGCCCGCATTGGGAATAAAGGCCAGGCAGATTATGCCATGGCTAATGAGGTTTTAAACAAGACAGCGCAACAGGAATCGATAAATAGACCGGGATGCAAAGTCATATCCATCAACTGGGGGCCATGGGATGGAGGTATGGTGTCACCTGCTCTGAAACGGGAATTTGCGCGAAATAATGTAAAGCTGATTCCAACTGATTCAGGCGCTATGTGTATGCTTTACGAAATGATGGGAGATAAAGACTCTCCTGTGGAGGTTGTTATCGGCGCAGAGATTCTTACTCAAAAAAACAAAAAAAATAACCTTTCTTTAACAATAAAACGCGAAATAGATGTTGATAGATATCCTGTCCTTGAATCACATGTCCTTGGAGGAAAACCTGTAATTCCTTTTGCGCTTATAGCTGAATGGCTTGGGCATGGAGCGCTTCACGGGAATCCTGGTCTTTTCTTCCACGGTCTTGATGACATGCAGGTTTTAAGCGGCATCAGGCTTGACAAGCAAAAAAAGATGATCAGACTCATGGCAGGCAAACCTGTAAAGAAAGGCCTTTTTTTTGAAGTCGATGTTGAAATCAGGGACGGCATAAAGGATGGAATGGATATTGTTCACTACAGGGCAAAAGCTGTTTTGACGGATAGCTTCCCGCAGCCGCCTCATTTTGACCAGCTAAAAAAGATCGATTCAAAACCTTACCCGATGAGCGTAGAGGAGATATATGATAAAATCCTTTTTCATGGGATTGAACTTCAGGGAATAAAGGAAATCACAGGTTATTCGTCAAACAGGATCGTAGCGCGAATTTCCGCCGCCCCTCTGCCAGCAAAGTGGATGGTTGAACCATTAAGAAGCAGATGGATAGGGGATCCTCTTGTCCTTGACTCAGCATTTCAAATGGCGATATTATACTCTTTTAAGAAAATAGGCCTTGTTTCGCTTCCGAGCTATACTGCCTCTTACCGTCAGTATCAAAAGGCTTTCCCGCTCGACGAAGTAACGGCGGTGCTTGATGTAAAGAAGATGACAGATCATAAAATAACATGTGATTTTACATTCCTTGACAAGGATAATATAGTTGTGGCCCGATTAACCGGATATGAAGCTGTAATGGATGCTTCGCTTCTCAAGGCATTTAAGCCTGATCTGGATATTTCAATCGCCGCCTCCGCAAGACGCAGCGCATGAAAGCGCTCTTCTCTTTACACGCAAAAGACTTGGACTGTTATGAAGGTACATAAGGGGCGAAGAATATCCTTCCTCTATGAAATAACTTTCAAGTGTATCAAAAACAACCCTGCGATCCGGCCATGTGTAAAGTTTCTCGCGTTGCTTTAATTCCTCCCATTTGTGCTTGAGCTGCCGGTTTTCGCTAAAGACCTCTTTTTTTGCGTGTTCACACAGAAACATCTCGCAAACAATCGGCTTAAGCCGCCACAAACACCCTTTTTCCCCTAAATATATACACTTAAATCCATTGTTGAACGAAGCCGATACGCGGCAGGAAAATAATCAAAAATAGTGTATAACTCCTACATGTTGTAATTTA